>JAJRYY010000058.1 GCA_024275565.1 Planctomycetota bacterium | reverse complement strand
GCAAACTGGAAGGCGTCAACAACAAGATCAAAGTCATCAAACGCATCGCCTACGGCTTCCACGATCTCGAATACTTCGCACTCAAAGTCAAACAGGCATTGCCAGGAAAATACGCCAGTAACTAATTCGGAGGAGAACCAAGATGTTTGGAAGACTAAGCAGTCCGTGGTGAAAGTGCATCGAGTCCGGGAGCGAGGTATTTTTCATCAGATCAAGGCAGCGAAACAAAGGCGAATCTGAAGATTCGTCGTGATTCGCACACAATGGGCTGGCGGAAAAGGACCGCTCCATGGCCGACTGACTTTTACCACGGGCTGCTATGTCCACGCTATCGGTCCATTGGCTGCAATCAATGCAAATAAACGACCAATACCGCGAGGAATGGGCTTTCAAGCGGCATGACTGCGTGTGGAAGAATTATGCAGGCTTGCGGACGGTGCGGCGGAGGAGAGGATTGTGTTCCTTCTGGAGTTCTTTGAGCAACGCGTCGAGGCGGGCGTCTTTACCGGTGAAGCGATGGGGTGTTTCGCATAGAGCGATGAACCAGCGGACGAGGCGATGGTAGTCGTCCATATGGATATATTCCGGTGCGAGCTTGCCGGTTTTCTTGTTCATGTTGTGGTAGTTGCCAAGGGCGAGACAGATTCCCGTCGCGTCGTATCCCAGCGCGCAGTACGCACTCGATTCACACGTCCCGCCATCCATCAACCGCCGCTGATACAGAAATGTCTTATGCTTCTTCGCAACCGCGTCCGCCACAATCCCGCAGAAATTGGTCACCGTGGAAGTGAACGTCGTCTGCTTATCGCCGACGCGGAGGATTGGCCCATCGCCCATGCGTGCGTTTGCAAGCTCGGAGCTGTTTTCAACCGCAATGATGATGCACTTTTTGGGAATGGTACCGAGTTTGCAGGCAGCCATGGCTCCTATAAAACCAACCTCCTCGGCCCGCGTGAACAGAAAATACGCTTCACCTGAAGGCTTTTTCGCGTCCAGTTCATGCATGCACGCGAGCATGGCAGCAGCACCCGCCAGGTCGTCGCATGCCCGCGCGTGGAGTTTTCCGCGTTTGATGACGGGGTCAGGAAAATCCCACATCCCCGGACTCCCTGACGCAATTTCGACATTCCGTGAAAACGCGATCTCGGCTGACACGACGACTTCGCGGCCACGACGTTTCGCGGTTTGCGTACGACTCACTTTCCCGCGAATCCACTCGCCGCCGCTGAAAAATCTCACTTTCGCGTTGGGAAAAAACGCCGGCAGTACGCCCCCCCGCCAGTGGGCCCGGATACGCCGACTGTCGAGCGTCTCACTGGCGACGAATCCGGGATGGTCCAGATGCGCCGCAAAACAGACAGGGCGAGCGATACGCGTACCGCCGCTCCGATATTGGACGCGCATATTCCCTACGGCATCCTCCTTAAGTGACAGTTTTGGCCTGTCAGCCACAAAATCGCGGATGTACTGGACGACCAGGTGCTCGGAAAAGGGAGCCGTGGGAAGTGACAGAAATTCGTGGATGATGCGTTCGTTGTTTCGGCGGTTCATGGGCAGTGAAGTCGATCAAGCGTGAAAATACGGGTGAATCGGGTTATCCGACGCCTCTTTCCAGGCCCAGGGTCTTGAAGGCGAACAGTATGATGATGGCTGCGGAAAGTCCTGCGGCACCGATAAAAAACGCCATCCAGGACTTTTTCTGCTCATCGTTGCGGCGTTGCCCTGCGCTGTTGAATCCCAGCCCGAGCCCAGTCACGCTTAAGCCGACGCTGACGAGTATCAGGAGAATGAAGACGATTTTGAACTTCCCCTCCTTGCCGTACTCGATTGCCTGCAGATTCGCATTGTAGCGGTTGAAGCTGAAAAAGATCGCGCACAAGAGGGGTAGGATCGAAGCAAAGGACGCGATCAGCCCATACCGCGCCTGAGTGTCAAAACGTCGCAAACTGGCCATGAAATATCCACCTCAATCAATGACGGTTCAATGTATTCTCTGCACCAGCTATTCTAGGAGCCGATGGTCTGCCGGTCCAGCCAAGGTGTGGAATCCGAGCTTATGGGACGGAATCTGTCAGACGGAGGGCCTATCGAACAGCAGGGAGGGCCTATCGGACTGCAGATTGTATGGCAAGGATGGCGTAGGCGGACACGAGGTGTGGATCCCCTTCAAACCAGCGGTCAGACTCGTTGACCCAGCTACCATCGTTCCGCTGGAGGGATGTGAGTTTGTTGCAGAGATCGCGTCTCCAGTGGTGTTTTCGTCCATGGCTGTCTGTGATGGTGTCGTCTCCGTAGGTGGACAGGGCGCGGGCGAAAACGTGGTAGTAATAATATAACCCCTGCTTTGATTGTGCGCTTGGCATGTTGGGATTTACGTCGAGTGTGTAGTGGTGGCGGATCCAGCCAAGGGCTGATTTGATGCGGGGGTCGTTGCGAGAGAGTCCGGCGTAGAGCATGCTTTTGAATCCGGCGTAGGTCATGGATCCATAGGAGCGGAGGCGTGGCATGTTGGAGATGGTTTCCGTGCCGGCTTTGCTTTCTCCGCCGTTGACGGGAGTGTAGATGAAGCCGCCATCGCCGCCATTTTTTGCGAATTTCTGGTCATTGTGTTCGCCGAGCATCTGACAGCGGGAGATGAAGACGAGGGCTTTCTGGAAGGTTTGGTCGGTTTCGGGCAGGCCACTCTGGTGGAGGGCTTCGAGCATCATCTGGGTGTTGGAAAGATCGGGGCGTTTGTGCTTGCCGTATCCTGCTCCGCCATACCATGAGCTGTCAGTGTCGTGAGATTCTGCCTCGTCCCATTGTCCCCTCTGGAGGAAGGCCCGGGCTCGTTGGATCGCAGGTGCGTAGCGGTCGTCGCGGGTCGCGTAGATCGCCATGAGGCTGACGCTGGTGTAATAGTTTCGCAGGCCCATGTCTGGGACGTAAATGCCGCCATCGGGCTGGACGTGTTTGAGGATGAATTTGAGGGATCGCAGGACGATGGGGTGGTCGGGACCGAAGTTGCGGTCCTGGATGAAGCATTTTGTGATGAGGGCTGAGACAGCCGGGTCGGTCTTTCCGCGCAGGGTCCATCCGCCGTTTTCCTGCTGGGTGGAGGCGAAGAATCGAAGCCCTGAATCGACGGTTTTGAGGGTTCTGTCTCGCCAGTAGGGGTTTGTCTCTGGTTGGCGGGGAGTGTCGTCTGCGTACAGGGGCGTGGTGGACACTGCAGAGATGAGGATGGCCGCAGCCAAGCGTGTGCGTATAGCCGGGTATGTGGTTGCTGTTGACTTTGTTGCGTATCGTTCTGATCGATTCATGAGGGTCAATGCCATTCTTAGTTGAAATTGCGAACGGCTCCATGGGGTTATGCCACCTGTTCGAGGCAGCCTTTCAAATACGTTTGCAGTGCTGTACGCAAGCGGACCAGCTGCTTGCAGCCACACACCTTGCGTAAACGCGG
>JAJRYY010000057.1 GCA_024275565.1 Planctomycetota bacterium | reverse complement strand
GATGTCCGGGCGAATTCAGTGTCACTTGAACAGCCCGATCTGACCGACGGGTCGCCTCGGTACGAACCCGTGCCGGTGATGAGGCGCGACGAGAATACCGGGCAAAATCCACAGATGCTGTATGTGCGACGCCTCCGGGCGAGGTTATTTACCGGCACGGATGATATGACGGGTTTTGAGGTGCTTCGCGTCGGAAGTGTGAAGCGGACGGATCGACCGGGGGCGCTGCCTGAGATGGACGCGCTTGGGGCTGGTCCGCTGCTGGCGGTTCAGTGCGATCCGGGTTTGAGCGGGCTGATAAACTCGCTGTCGGACCAGATTGAAGCGAAAGACGAGGTGCTGGCCAAAGAGGCCCGTGAGCATCACATGCTGTTTACGGATGGTGTGGCTGCCAATACGGAGCATCTGCTGAAGCTGCATGTGTTGAATGAGGTTCGGGCGAATACGAAAGCTCTGCTTCAGTGTCCGTTGCTGCACCCTTACGATGTGTTTGTGGTGCTGTCGCGACTTGTGGGCCACCTTGCCGTTTTCTCAGATGATCTCGTGCCGGGTCCGCTGCCTCACTATGACCACGATCGCCCGGGTGAGAGTTTTGAAGACCTCCGCCGTCGCCTGATTATCCTGCTTGAGGGAATGAGGCCTATGGCGTATGTCGAGCGTCGGTTTACGCGTAAGAAGGACCTGCACCATCGTGAGGGTCTTGAGGCTGAGCTTGATCGGGCCTGGATCGATCAGAACCTCGAAATGTTCGTTGGTCTCCAATCTGAGGATATGGACGTCAACGAGCTTGAAAAATACATTTACAACACATTGAATCTGAAGCTTGCATCGCCCACGCGTGCGCCCCGGATTTACAATATTGCTGTACGCGGATTGCGGTTGGAGATTAAGTCTGTACCTGCGGGTACGCTCCCTCGGCGACAGGGATTACATTATTTCAAAATCAACAAGACCATCGGCGAGGATCGGACTGACTACTGGCGTGAATGCGAGGAGGAGCGTGGTATTCGCGTCAGTATGCAGGAAGGTCAACTGGCTGCCCTGGAAGGGTTCAAGCCAACGCTGTATGTCATACTAAAGGAGCGTTGAGAATCCTATGGATCGCGTCTCGGTCCGATTGACAGAAATGTGCTGGCCTGTGTTCGAGCTGGTGACGAATTTTGATCGCCAGGTCAAGCATGGTGCACCACCACCGCCCGAACAACTGCGCTACGATGCGCTGGCTGCGCTGCGTGATTCTGAGGATCTTGCTCGGAATGACCCGGTGACGGAGCGTGCGTGGGATGATCGCGTGAAGGCGATGATGGTCTATCTGCTTGATTATCGTCTTCTGAATACGGACTGGGTGGGGCGTGACTTCTGCTCGTCGAACCCGTTTGAAACCGATCCGACCGTGCTCAATCACGCTCAGTCGCTTGGAGGTAGCGAGTTTTTCCGGGATTGCGACGATATCCAGAAGGAATTTGAACTTGCAGAGCGTCGCGAGCGTCGAGACAAGGATGAGCTTGCGGGGTTGTTGAACCTGTACTTTACCTGTCTTCGACTCGGGTTCAAGGGTCAGTACCACGACAGGCCTATGGAGCTTCAGGATTATACGCGTCGGTTGTTTAACCGGCTGCCTGCATATTCGACGACGCGTGCGAAAGAGCTTTTTCCTGAATCATATAAGCATACGCAGGAAGTCAAAGCCAATTATAACCTTGGTATGAATCTGACCATCGTCGGGGTCGTCTTTGCGACCGTCCTGATCCTGAGCCTCGTGACGTTTAACATTGCATGGAATTCGGCTGTCAGCGATCTTCGGGACAGCGTCCAGACCGTTGAAAATCAGGTGGGCGTCGTGGGCGTTGGCGATGGTGGTGATGATGGAGGGGTGCTGGATGACTCCTCTGGTTTGTCACAATAGTGCGATTCGGTAGGCTGGCGGGTGTTGCTCGTTCTGCATTGCTCCGCAGATTCAATGTAAGCCGTTGCGGCGGGTGGACCCCGTCCTATGCGTTCAGTGAGGTCGTGGTATGAAGAAACTCGTCAAGCTATTCAAATCCCTGCCGCCAGAGATGCGTATGCTCATTGCGATGGCTGGGCTTGGTTCGCCGATGGGTGCCATCTATGCCGTGAAGAGGTGGATATTTCCAGACACGCCTCTGATCGTCATCATTCTTTCGATTGTCGCGATCGCTGCCGTACTGGCGTTGCTTGCATTTGTTGTGGTGAAAATTTTCGGTCGTGGGTCGAAAAAACGTGCGGACCGGATGGCGCAGGCGCTTGCGAGTGAAGACTCGGCTGGTCCTGTGTCGATGGATGTGCGCGGTGCGATTAAATCGAACAATGATAAATTCTTCAAAGCCATCAAGGAAATGAAGGACATTGGCATCGATGTTTATGATCTGCCCTGGTACATGATTATCGGTGATTCGGGGTGCGGTAAGACGAAGCTGGTGAATGAGGGTGGGTTGATCTTCTCACTCGGGCGTCCCGAAGGGTATCAGCTTGGAACGCTGAATTACAACTGGTGGTTCACGGAAGACGCTATCTTTGTGGACATGGCTGGTCGTCTTGTGAATCCGAAAGACGATGCGGACTACAAGGAGTGGGAGTCCTTTCTGAACACGGTGAAGAAGGGGCGCAAGGGGTTTCCGATCAATGGCGTGATTGTCTGCGTGTCTGCGGACCATCTGCTGACGGATTCTGTGGACAAGGTTCAGGCTGACGCGAACACGATCCTTGAGCGGTTGCGTGATATTCAGACGAAGCTTGGTGTCACCTTAGCGACCTATGTCGTCATCACCAAGTGCGACAAGATCGTCGGTTTTATGGAGTTTTTCAAGCAGGCTGAGGTCGATATCGGCGTTCGGAACCAGATGTTCGGATGGTCGAAACCTGGTGATTATAAGGAGTTGTATAACCCCGATGAATTCGTGAGCGACTTCGATGATCTTTATGGTCGCATGAACGAATTGCGTCTGAAGCGTCTGAATGATGACGAGAATGATGATGTGAAGCAGGGGTTGGCGTATGGATTTCCTGAGGAATTTCGCCAACTGGTCAAGCCGATGGAGATTTACGTCCGCACGCTGTTCCCGATGGTGAAGAACCCGCGTGCGATCAAGAATCTGATTTTTCGGGGTCTGTATTTCACGAGTGCAACGCAGGAGGGTGAGCTGATTCTCAACCACCTGACCGACCGTCTTGGTTCAGATGCTGCGGGTCAGTTTTCCTCGCTCGATCTCTACCCTGACAAGCGTCCGTACTTCATCCGCGATCTGCTATTTGATAAAATTTTCCCCGAGCAGGGCATGGTGTACCGCAATGAGCAGGAGGCAGCCAGGAACCGTAAATTGGCCAAATTGCTGAATGTTGCGAGCATTGCGTTGTTTTTCATCATGGCAGGGCTGCTCGGGTACAGCTCGTACAGCTTCGGGAACATCATCACGAAGCCAACCCTGGATGCCCGGAACGCCAGCAATAAGCTCGCGACCGTGCTGCCCACAGATGCGACGTCCCAGGTGAAAGAACTTGATGCGGGTGTCACCATCCTTGAAGAGAACCCGCTGCCGCGCACGATTCTCTCTCTTGGTGTGGGTGCAGACGAACCCATCGAGCTGATGACCCGTGTTAAACTCGGAGTGTTCGAGCATGGGATGCTGCTGCCCGCATTGCGTGACATTGCTGCAGAACTTCGCTCTGGTGAAGCGCTTTCCAGGGGTGATACCAGGTCTGGTCAGAATTATCTGGACGCTCTGGAGCAATACATCGCCTGGAGCGCGTGTGCAGCATCTGATACGCCCCCGCCTCCTTTGACTGCAGAATCCTTGAGGACCATGCGTTCTATCGTTACCAGACCAGACTCGGTGGTTCATGCCGATGGTTTTGACGATATCGCGGTCTCCTATTTCGTCACCATCCATCAGCCCGGTTACACGACCGACCGGAATCCTGCGCGTTTGTTGCGGGGTTCAGGTTCGCTGAGGGGTTCAGGTTCGCTGCGGGGTTCAGGGATCGATACGAAACAAACGATCGCTTTGGCGGTAGGCCATGTTCGAGACAGGTATTTCGCCCGTTACGCCCGACTTACGAGCGAGCATCCCAACGAGATCGTAGCCGAGTGGATGCGCATCGGGGGTCAATGTGCGAAAATTGAGTCCACTTATCAGGGGATGCTCAAGGCATCGGAGAACCCGCCTGAGACGCTCAAGGCATTCGAGACCTTCAGGAGCGATTTCGCCAGTCAATTCATCCTGTTCGACGACGCGATGAGCGCATGCGCCTGGGAAGGTCCCAAAACAGGGCGTGCCATCAGAATTCCTCTCCTCCGAGATGCGATCGGAGACACTCGTAAGCTATGGTATGACTACGAGGAGAAATTGATGGTTGCGGTCAGACAATGCACCACGGATTATGACCCAGACCTCGTGAAAGCCATCCAGTCCATCAAGGCAGGCCATGAGGATCAGTACGGGCTGGATGAGTTGCTGTGGCAGAGCATTGTAGACGCGGGGCTGACCGATGTGCGCTATGCCCCGGACAACTACGATCAACTCGCAGAATTGCTCAAGGAGGTCCATTCTGCCTACGCACACATCCTCAGGCTGGTGCCCGGCAGTGATCGAACCGACGACAAGATCGAGATCACCGGGGAGGCGAATTCCGTCCGAAGCATCCTCTCGGGGATCCGCACATCGCTCGTCAGCTCCGACATTGCTCCAGACGGAAAAAATCAGACACCCGCCGATTTCGCCGATGCACTCGATCTGCTTCTGGATCAATGGGACCAGGACATCAGGGCGGCATTCCCGGTTGAGGGCAATCTGCACAAATTCTGGAACAAACCAGCCCTGACCACACTTTTTGACATCCACAACGACCTCGTCCGCCAGGCAGACGGTACGCGACTGCTCAACACCCTCGACGCCCGGTTACAATCTGCCGGTGTGTGGGGCGTTGCAGAGCTCGTCCCCGGCTGGTGCGACCGCGAAAAATCCACCTATCAATTTGCCTCCATCGACGCCTGTAGCCAACGAAAGCAATCCCGCTCCGGCAGACGTTCTGAGGCCCGGGAAGCCCCTGAGGAGGACACTTCCAGGCGTGGCCGCACCCGCGCCCGTCCCTCCAAGAGAGGTCGTGGCAGTCGTCCATCCTCCAGAAAACCGGACCGACGTGACACCCAGGAATCCTCTCCATCAGACCGTCTGGCAAGAAATGCGCAGGGTGGGTCCATCCCGAATTGTTGTACGCGGGCGTTCTCATACGATCGCCTGGTCAATTGCGTCGATCTTCGCGCCCTGGTGGCGGAATTCCAGACGGATCATTACTTCATCGACGGTGTGGACATTGCGGATATCACCGACAGCGTCGATGCCAGCGCACAGACCTTCCTCAAGCAGTACATCTCTGCCTGGTCGCAAGCCTATACATCCGTTGAGTTCAAGGATCTGGACAACCTCTCCGAACGACTCGGCGATCGCGACAACCTCGGAAACTGGGATGAGCTGGCGGGCGCACTGGGCAATGCCCGTCGCCCACGGTCAAAACTGGCTGAAGACGTCGCAGACCAGGCAAAGATCGCCATCTCCGAGGTTCTGGAATCCATCCTCTTCTGGAATCTGACGTATGATGAGGAGATTGGGTGGTATGAAGATTTTGATGGAGAAGACTTCCGGAAAGTGTTTGAATGGCGGGATGAAGCCTTCCGAGCCTGGGACAGGTCCACCAGAAGATCATTCGAAAGACTCGAACTGACCAGCGACATGCAGGACGCGGATTCACCCTGGAACTATGTCGCTTCACAGTTTTCTGACGCCTGGCTTGAGCTTGCAACCGGTATCGCCGCAAACCGTGACGTCGCCATCTACGACCCCAACGACCCATCGGACAACAAACCCCTCGTCACCATTCCCTGGGGTAGAATTCAAGCGCTCAAGAGCGAATATTCACTGGAGGACGAACGTGTCACGGACAGACTGCGTGACTTCGAGCGCGACGCCCAGCAGCTCCTCAACAACACGCTCACCGCTATTCTGTACAAACTGCAACAGGACAATTTCTCCGCCTTTCCGAATCCCTACGATGGTTGGCCTTATGTCGATGACGAGAAAGATGGCCTGCACACCGTCAATTTCGAAGACTTCACCCAGTTCCTGCGTGCTGTCGCCGGGGCGAAAAAATACTTTGAACCCCTGGAGCAGAAAATGCGCATGAAGGACGATTCCACCTACAGGGATCGTCAGGAATTCTACCGGCAGTGCGAACAGTGGTCCCGTTTCATTGGTCTCACGACCCAGGACGACAAAACCAAACCTCTCGAAGTAACCCTGTCCACCGAGAGTCCAGCCATCGCACCCTTCGGAAAGCATCGCCCGGAAAGCTCCGCCGCCCAGTTCTATGAATTCGTCAAGATCGACATAGG
>JAJRYY010000056.1 GCA_024275565.1 Planctomycetota bacterium | reverse complement strand
CCTCTTCAGAGGTGGGGAACCCGAATATCAACGATCACACCACCAAAAACCGCCCGCAACGTAGGGCAGGTCGTTCTTTCGCCTCCAGGCGAAAGGTTGACCTGCCTAAACCATCTACCGCCAGGTCCAATAAACCGCAAATCAAACACCCCCCCAGCCAACCCTCATCACGCCAGGAAACAGGTACTGCAACCCCATTGCGAAAAAATTTTCAATATCCAAACAAGACCCAACCACAGGCCCAGCCACAACTTACAGAAATCCAACCCGGACAGGCCAAAAAAATACCAAAAATAAACTTGCATCTCCTGCGAGTATGGTGTATGTTAGTAGTGAGAGAAAAGGGCGGCCACATCATCATCAACCGCCCACAAAGAGAACCAGTCCAGCAAGGGGGACACATCACAATGTCAATCGCAAAACAAACGCCAAAATCAGCAATTCAACCCCGTAGGGCAGGCTATTGCCTGCCGACCAGCAACCACCAACACCCAGTCCCGCATCCCCCAGTCAGCAATCTACCCCGCAATCCCCGTGCGCAAGCTCCGGCTAACACGAAACTTACGACCGGATTGACGCATCCCCACAAGAAGCTACATTACAGAAATCGGCGATCCGCCCTACCTGCGGTCGCGACAGCTATGCTGACGATCTTGGCGATGCCGATGAGTTCGGCGATGCCATACAGTTCGGCGCTGCCATACAGTTCAGCGCTGCCGACAGATGCTGGTACTCACCGTCTGTACCAGCGCAACGACACTGCTTGTTTCAACCACCTGGGGGCATATCCCCCAACCAATGGGGACGTAACCATGACAGCCATCAACGACCTTCTCGGATCAGACGCAGACGCACTGCTCAACTACACCTGCAAGGGCATCTCCAAAGACATGCTCCACCTGCCCGGCAGCGACTTCATCGACCGCGTCGTCGCCCAGTCCGACCGATCCGTCCCGGTCCTCCGCTCCCTGCAGTCCATCTTCGGGCACGGCCAACTCGCAAACACCGGCTACCTCTCCATCCTCCCCGTCGACCAGGGCATCGAGCACACAGCCGGCGCATCCTTCGCCCCCAACCCGATCTACTTCGACCCCGAAAACATCGTCAAACTCGCCATCGAGGGCGGCTGCAACGCAGTAGCCTCCACCTTCGGCGTCCTCGGCAGCATCGCCCGAAAATACGCCCACAAAATCCCATTCGTCGTCAAGATCAACCACAACGAACTCCTCACCTACCCCAATAAATTCGACCAGATCATGTTCGGAAATATAGACATGGCCCGCGACATGGGAGCAGCCGCCGTCGGAGCAACCATCTACTACGGCTCTGAAGAATCCTCCCGTCAGATCCAGGAGGTGGCTGAGGCATTTTCCTACGCCCACGATCAGGGACTCGCCACCATCCTCTGGTGCTACCTCCGCAACAGTGGCTTCAAGAAGGACGGCACCGACTACCACGCATCAGCAGACATGACCAGCCAGGCCAACCACCTCGGCGTCACCATCCAGGCCGACATCATCAAACAGAAACAGGCAGAAAACAACGGCGGCTTCACTGCCATCAATTTCGCCAAGACCCACAAGCTCGTCTGCGACGAACTCGCAATCGACCACCCCATCGAGCTGACGCGCTACCAGATCGCCGGCTGCTACATGGGACGATCCGGCCTCATCAATTCCGGCGGCGCGTCCGGCAGCAACGACTTCGCCGATGCGTGCAGAACCGCCGTCATCAACAAACGAGCAGGCGGCACGGGCATGATCTCAGGCCGAAAAGCCTTCCAGCGTCCCATGGAGGAAGGCGTCAAACTCCTCAACACCATCCAGGACGTCTACCTCGACAACACCATAACCATCGCCTGACAAGGCGCAACGTACTACATGTAGCCATATCGCCCATCGGTACGCCCACATCTTGTGGACAAGGCAAACTACTAACCAAATACTATTATCTGCTAAATTAGTATTTAAGGCTTTGTCTCTTGGTCATCCAAGTGTTATACTAATTTAGTAGATATTAGTATAACATTAGTAATTGAGGGCTGCTGCCTTGCTCAAGATTCCCCAAAAACCACCCAGCATGCGTGAATTCATGGAAGGCGTTTCGGGCCCGGACCTGTTCGAGATGACGCGGAATCGCTCTGATGACAGCAAGTATCGCCATTGGAACAAGCTACGCCATCTAGCTCCGCCAGAGGGGTTTGACCATCGTCAATGGTGGTTTTCGCTCAAACTAAGCAGGCAGGCCTCCGCGAAGACGGTCCGCCTTCAAGACGCCGAGGGGCATTCATTCAGCTATGTTCTTACCGATTCAATCCCCAGGTGGCTGCACGAAATCGACCTGCAAGCTGGCGGTACGCTCGACACAGCTCATCCCATCATCGACCAGAGCAGCAAGGACCGCTATCTGATCAGATCCCTCGTTGAGGAAGCGATCAGTTCCAGCATCCTCGAAGGTGCAGCAACGACGCGAAGAGTCGCAAAGGAGATGATTCGTGAAGGCAGGAAGCCGCGCGACCGCAGCGAACGCATGATTTTCAATAACTTCAAGACGATGCAGCGGATCGGCCATTTGCGACATGAACCGCTCACCAAAAAATTGGTCTTCGAGATTCACCGGATTGTGACACAGGAGACGCTTGAGGAATCTTCCATGGTTGGGCGATTTCGTCGCTATGATGAGGAGATCAATGTCAGCGACAATTACGGACAAGTTTTTCACATTCCCCCTCCAGCGGGTCAGCTCGATGAACGTATGGATTTGTTCTGCGCGTTCGCAAACGGCGAATTCACCGGCGACCTGGTACACCCAGCCATTCGCTCGGTCATTCTGCATTTCTGGTTGGCATACGATCACCCCTTCGTTGATGGAAATGGTCGCACCGCGCGGGCGCTGTTCTATTGGTCGATGCTGCATCATGGTTACTGGTTATGCGAATTTATTTCCATCTCCGAGATCATTCTGAAGGGACCGTCGAAATATGGGCGAGCGTTTCTTTATACAGAAACGGACGATAATGATCTGACTTATTTTCTGCTGTACCACCTTGAGGTGATTCGGAGGGCGTTCGATCAACTGCACGCTTATATAGAGCGAAAATCAGGGGAGCATGCTCGGTTGGAGCGGGAATTGAAAAGCGTGCAGCGTCTGAACCATCGACAACTGGCGATTGTTGGCCACGCGTTGCGACACCCGCATCAGAAATACACCATTGAGTCACACCAGAGGAGTCACGGGGTTGTGTATCAGACTGCTCGAACCGATCTGCTGAAACTGGCTGAGTTGGGCCTGCTGGATTCTCGCAAGGTGGGTCGGACATGGCATTTCCGCCCGTCACCGGACATGAATAAACGTCTCAAAGATCTCTCCGGAGACGACGCGTGATTCTTGCAACACTGTTAAGGCCTTGCAACTACCGCCCGCCCTGGCCGTCCAGCCAGTGGGTCAGGTTGAGGTACTTCAGCCTGCTTGTTGCTTTGGACCATGAATCGCCGTGGACCCACCAGTGTTTCAGGCGGTCGCCGGAGACCCATTCCGCGTGGCCGTCGCGGTAGGCTACGTTCACGCCATCCTTGTGTCGCTTCCTGATATTCTGTGGCCACAATACGTCGCTGGCGACGGTGACCTGCTTGGGGACCCGGTCCCATTGTACACCCGTCAGACCACTCCGCCGCTCGAAACTCGATTCCGTGTGGTTGGCGATGTTGGGGTTGCCTGGCTGACCGGCAGTCTCCACGCGCGGTGGCCAGGGGTTCAGCGGGGTGTTCCACGACAGGTCCGGATTGCGCTCGCTTGGGCAGAAGAAGACCTTGGGGTTGGTCAGGGTTTTCGATGACCAGAGCAGCCCGAAATTTCGCCAGTCGCCGACGCGTTCGGGCATGCTCCAGTGGAAGATTTTGTTGCGGTGATAGATCGTCAGCCACTGCTGGCCATGAACGTTTAAGGCGTCGAACGACTGCGGGCCAAACCCGTTGACGGGGATCTTCACCCATCGGGCTGGCGGGGGGTTGGTGATTTTTTTGTAGTTGATGTCGATGCCGATCGGGACGGGCGTGGATGCGTTGAAGAAGTGCGTGAGGGGTGGGGGTACGTTGTATTCGAGACTGTAGATTTCCCAGGCTTTGTTGAGTCCGTATAGATGCGCCAGGCACACCGTGCGTCGTCCCTGTTCGCGGGCTTTGCTGAGCGTGGGTAGCAACAGTGAGAGCAGGAGACCAATCACTGAGACGACTACGAGCAGCTCGACGAGTGTGAACCCGTGACGTGTGTCCGTGCGGAGATCGTGCATCCGTCGATGGCTGATGCTGTGCTGTTTCGTTGTATCGCGCTGCATGGTGAGATGTCCCTTTCCGCAAGGCCCGCCGCGATCAGGATGCGTCTACACAGTTACCATACACCAGTTTAGCAGAGACGGTATCGAAAAACCAAGCTCAAACCGTGTACTGCCGCTGGAAGTGTTGCGATATTCGAGATTAAAGGTGGTCACTGCGAATCGTGTGGGTATCATCGATTGGGGATTTCGCCCAAAGTCGACTCCAGTCGCGAGGTAGACGACATGATAAGCCGAATAGCCCTTGTTGTGCTGACTATGGCTACGTGTGCTCTTCTCGCTACTTATACGACAAGCTACACTACCCCGATTGTGTCCAATGGATACGTTGACGATTCGACCTGGGTCGAAGTCGAGGTCGTCCAAGGTTGCATCGATATCATCAGGATCAATAATGAAGGCGCTCGGGATTTCAACGCCGCTGTACGGATTATCAAGCAAGCTCGCAATATCCTCAGAAGAAGATATCTGGGCTTGCCGATTGTGGCCAACTACACGTCAAAACCAATGCCGCGTATCTCGTTTACCGGCTCAGCGACATTCTCGCTGTTGTGGCTCTTGCCCTTCGTCGCCGGGTATCCGTTGATTTCGCTGGTCCGTGTCGTGAAGAGGCGATTGGCGGGGGATCGATCGGGACATTGCGTTAAGTGCGATTACAATTTGACCGGCAATACGTCGGGGAGATGCCCGGAGTGCGGCGAAGCGTTGTCTGCTGAATTGGCTTCGACTGGTGCGAGCGAGGTGGAGTGATACGTTCTGGCGAGGTGGCGATTCCGCTGCGGGGCTGTTGAGGTATACGATGGCGTGGCGACCGGGTGGTGAACGCGGGCATGCTTCGTTATCTCCTGCTACTGTAATACATTGGAATTCGCGTCGTCGTTGTTTCCGAGCCGTGACCGTAAGGGAGCGGACACTATAGAAACCGCTCCCTTGCGGTCACGGCTCGGATAAACGTCCATCGGTGTGATGCAGTACACTACCCTGCCGTATCTTCATCTTCGGCTCCCCCACCTTTGAAAAGGTGGGCCACCCTTCATCATCACCCCCCCCATTTTTTCGGATGCAGCTCATGAGTTCTGTTCGTCGCCAGCCTGTTCGATATTCCGACGAACGATGCTGGCGTTGCGCTTGAGCATGGACAAGGTCGCACGTTTGACCGCGCTGCCCCGCAATCGCTCGCGACGGTCATCCTCGTCCCAGGCATCAATCTCATCGAGCGGTAAGGTTGGCCCGACTGAATCCAGATCAAAGATGTTGCTGACCGACCCGCGACCATTGAACGGGCAGACCTCCTGACATACGTCGCATCCGAAAATCCAATCGCCCATAAGCGGTTTCAGGGGTTCGGGAATCTCGCTGCGATGTTCGATCGTGAGGTAGGAGATGCATCGCGACGCGTCCATTTCATACGGATTCGGGAATGCATCGGTCGGGCAGGCGTCCAGGCAGCGTGTACACGTTCCGCAATGATCGGTGGCAGGTGCGTCTGGGAGCAGTTCGAGCGTCGTCACGATCTCGCCGAGGAAAAAGTAGCTGCCCAGCGACTCGTGCATCGCCAGCGTGTTCTTCCCGATCCACCCGACGCCAGACAGAGCAGCTAACTCCCTCTCGAGGATCGGAACGGTATCGACGCAGCATCGCGCATCGAAGGGTTGGCTGATCTGCTCCCGCATCGCATCCGCCAATGCGTGCAGCCTCTTCTTGATGATTTTGTGGTAGTCCCGACCCCAGGCATACATAGCCACCCTCCCGGCGGGCGGACTGCCATGCTCCGATGGTGGTCGATCGCCGGGAGATTGCTCCGGTCGAACCTGCCGATAATTCATGGCGACGACGATCACCGATCGCGCCCCATCCAGCAATTTCGCGGGATCACGGCGGATTTCGTTGTTGCGCCGCAGGTAGGCCATCTCGCCGCAGCGATCCTCGTCAAGCCACCGCTGGAGGTAGTCGCCATGGCGCAATTTCTGCGCTTCGGCAATTCCTGCCCGATGAAATCCGAGCTTGCCGGCAAGGTTCTTGACAATGTTCGTGTTATCCGCGACACCCACGCTTGTATCGTACCGATAAGGGGGGATAAGCGACAGCGTTTGGGGGTCGATGGATCGTATCGACCTGCCAGCGAATCTGGAGCGGGCAGGGCGTTTGGACAGGCAGGGCGTTTGGACAGGCAGGGCGTTTGGACAGGCAGGGCGTTTGGACAGGCAGGGCGTTTGGACAGGATAGGGCATTTGGACCGCACAGGGCATTGAATCTGGCGCAAGCGTGCGAAAGGCAGGAAAT
>JAJRYY010000055.1 GCA_024275565.1 Planctomycetota bacterium | reverse complement strand
ATCCAGCTTCTCAATATGAGCTCTGGAAGCGATCTCAGGCACCACGCCGCCATACTTGGCATGAAGGTCGATCTGCGAAGCAACCACATTGCTCCGCACATCCCGACCATCCACCACAACAGCAGCAGCCGTCTCGTCACACGATGTCTCAATTCCAAGAATCGTAGTCATATCAGCGCGATCCCCTCATGGATGCATAGTCCCTCACGGATGCATAGTCCCTCACGGATGCATAGTCCCTCACGGATGCATAGTCCCTCACGGATGCATGGAGCTTCTCCAGCTACATCAGCTTACACAGCTTACACAGCTTCCACAGCAGCATCCACAGCTTACCGGGCTTTCTCAGCTTTGCGAACCGCCCTCCTCGGACGGGCGCCCTGCCGCGGGGCAGGGGCGGGTGGTGTACACATCGGGGGATGGAAGCGTATCGCGTTGCCAGTGCTCACCGCGGATGATCACGCACTGCCAGGACTCAAACGAGCCCGCCGCCCCAGTGATGTGCATCGGGTAATCGCTCAGGCGTGTCGGCCGATAGCCATCCATATTGATCCACGCACAATGACCGTCCGCAAAGGCGACGTTGAACTCCCACATCTTCCCATGCCAGCCTTTCACCCTTCCCGGAACACCATCGATGTCAGGAATCGGACAGGGGTCCGGTTCGCGCATCCACGCGAATCTGCCAACATTTTCTTCGTAATAAATTGTATTGGCAGGGTTGGAAATTCGGCTGAGCGGCCGGAGGTACGGCGAATTACTCCGCATCACGCATGGGCCTTCTGAAACGCCGATCCAGAAGACGTTGGCTGCATAACTGGTTCCGAAATGATCGTATGAAGTGAGGCGTGAATTTTTCCGCGCACGGTAGTGGATCCCCTGATATCCGCGATCGCCGGGGCAGGTGAACATATCGAGTTCGAGCGTGGTGTCGTACCGCAATTCCTCCTCAGTACCCTCTCTGTTATCGATAAATCCATCTTTGTATATGTACGGATTCAGTGGCCTCGTGGACGGTCCTCTGCCGTGTCTCGTACCCCAGCGTGAGTCGAGTGGCGAGGTTTTGTCGAAGGGTTCACCGATTCCGGATTTTCCGCCGAATTCGTACGCGCCGACGAAAAATCCGTCATCGGTGAATTCGATCGGGTGGATCGGGATGGCTGCTTCGGTTGGGTCCTCGGAGGCGTAAATCAGGCTTGACGTTGCGATGGCGCGGAGGGAGGAGAGGCAGACGACCCGTTTCGCCTGCTCGCGGGCTTTTCGGAGCGATGGCAGCAGAATCGCGATCAGCAGGGCGATGATGCTGATGACGACGAGTAGCTCGACGAGCGAGAAACCCTGTATCTGTCGGATGCGGTGATTGAATGGACTGGATCGTGTGTACATACGCCCCCTTATATCACATACGCCCCTTTATATCGTGGTTCCGACGGGTATCTCGCTTACAGCGACCGGGTGTGTCTCCTACAGTGATTATCGGCGCGGGAACCGGGTTCGACACGCCGTTTTTTTTGAGCGTTTTTGTTATTTATGACTTTGCAGGCAGGTCTGACGATTTTTGTGGTCATCCGGTGGGTTTTGCGAGCACGGAGATCGCTTCGCATATGACGTCCAGCTCGTCGGGGCCGTAGGGATAATCCGCGTCCAGCCGGTCGCCCCCGCCGTCGGAAAACGCCCTGCAGTCGACCAGTCGCCAGACGTTGCGGTTGTTCTGGACCGTGAGTTGTACCTGCCATGCTGCCTCGGCCAGGCATTCACGGAGATGCTCCTTGATGAGATATGTCGCATGATCGACGCCGAGGGGAAAGCAGGCATCGAGCGAATCAGGGGTGCCAAGCGATTCAGGGGTGCCAGATGGATCAGGGGCGGATGATTGACCTGGGGCGTTGAGGGCATCCTGCTCTTCCATCGCGAAGGTGGGTTCATAGACCCTGGGGTCGTTGATGTCGTTGGCTGGGCCTTCGTCGATACCGTCGTCCAGGCCATCTTCCAGATAGACCAACCGCTCGATGACGGTTTCACCATCGTAGTATGAGAACGCAGGCCAGCCCACAAGCTCCAAGGTGGCTGACACTCGTTGAAAGAGCTTTGCAGCATCGACACCCTGCGGCGAATCCACGTTCTGTGCAGGTTCCACATTCTGTGGCGAATCCGCGTCCTGTGGTGAAACCACGACCTGCGGCGCATACGCGTTCCGTGTCGAATATGCGTCCTGCGGCGATTTCACGTCCTTGGCCGACACGGTCATTGAATCCCCCCATGCCCCGAGCATTCCCGGATCCCGCATGTCTTGAGAGCTGGGGAACCTGATTCAGTTGTGACGGTCACCCTTCGATGGGACGGTGCCTTGTGGGCGTGATTCTGGTTAGTCCTTCTTGGCTTCTTCTTCGCCTTCAGGTTTCTTTTCCTTCTTGGTCTTGCCGCCGACGGTGACCTTGCGGTGTCCGACCTTGGGGAGACCGAATGGATCGGTACTGTTTTCGTCCCATCGGCCATCTTCCTTGAGCTTCTCGATGCGTTCGGCGCGGTTCAGGACGTTGCGGTGGCGAGAGAGTGTACTTGACGATTTGAGTGATTTATCCAACGACATTGACTGCTTGCTCCATCAAAATTCTGCGACCAACCATTTGCACGTCTGTGAATACGAGTGACGACTTAGACGTCTTATTCTGTCTTATTCTGTCTTATTTCGTCTTATTTTGCCTGTGATTCGTGCTGGGACGCCTGGTCAACCCCTGGTGTTTGTTCTGGTTGGACCTGTGTACGTTTTCTGGTAACCCTGCAACGAATATCGACCGCCAGCCTTTGTGTATGCGTCTCCGATTTTGCGGATCCGCTCAAGAAACTCGTCGCACCAGCGTTTCTGATCGGGATCCTCACGGTTGAACCCCTTGACGGTAATGAGACGATACTTGTAAGTGCCCTTGGAATCAAGGATTGTGGTCTCGATCCCGCGATCTGAGAGGAATTTCTGGGCATCGGTGGCGTCTTCACCGTCCTCTGCGCGGAATTCCTGGACGACGATGTAGGTGTGGCCATTGACGAATGCGGTGCTGGATGTTCCCCCCATCTGGGCGTCTGGATGGCTATTTTCGGCTTCTATACCGTCCGGGGATGCCAATGAGAGGGCATTTTCGCCATGGGTGCGGACGGGGGGCGTGCCTACGCCGTCGAAAATGCGTGTATCTGGCCTGGATCGTCGGGCAGCCATGATGGCGTCTCCGGCGTCGGCGTTGAGGTAGGCTATCCCTTTCTGGAAGCCTGATTGTTCGCCAGCGGAGCGTCCTGTGCGTTGACCTGCGAGGAATGCCAGTCCGATGAGCATGAGGGCACAAAAGACGGCTAGCCCTGCTGATACGCTGGATAGGGATAGTACGATCTGCGATCCTTTGAGGGTGAGAACCGGGTTTCCGGATGGTGGTTTTCGTGTGTATGTGGTGGCGGTTTCGTGTTTCAGTCCGCGTCCGATGCTGGAACCGGTTGTTTCGGATGGGGTTGACTGGCTGGTGGGCGCCGGATCTGACGGCGAGTGGGGTGGTTTTGTCTGGTCTGATGCCTTGTTTTTATCGCCGGATTTCCACCATCCTGGCAGATCGGTTTTTCCGGACTGACCTTCTGCTGCTCCTTTGTTCATTGCCTCGATGAGTGTGAGCGGGCGTTTTGGCCGGGACATGATGGGTGGCCTTTCTTTTTCGATCAGAATTTGCAGCTTTGGATCCCCGTTTGCGGGTTCACGATCTCCCGTTGCGGGTATGGCAGACTATCCGCGAATGGTGGAAAGTTCAAGAAATTCACAGCATGGAAATTTTGTTGATGGGGTGGATCGGATCGTCCGGTGGCGGTCGGAAAAATCGGTCGAGAGTTTACGTCGTAAAGGGTTGCCTGAACGTGCGGATAAGATTGTCGAAACCTCCTCGAAATGTGTGATTTTCGACGCGTAGGAGGGGTGTGGGTCATGTTATGATGCTATGGTCGATGCGTTCGGTGGGTTTGGGATTGCCTGGATATGGGGTGCGCCTGTGCGTGCGGGACGATTTTTGCGGTACGCGGATCGGTGATCTGCGTGGAACATGGGGTTTGATCAGGAGGGATGCCATGCGGTCTGGTGTCTGCTGTTGTCGTTGGAACTGTAATCGTTGGATTGTGTTGGCGTTTTGTGCGTCGTGGGTGATGGCGGGTTTTGCGTTGGGTGCGGAAGTCACGCTTGTGGCGGACCGCGACAATACGCTTTATGAGACTGCCAGCGGGACGCGGAGCAATGGGGCGGGGATTCTGTTTTTCGTTGGTCGATCCGGTCCCAGCTCGGGTGGTCAACTGAAGCGTGGACTTCTGCGGTTTGATGTGGCTGACGCTTTGCCGGCGGGTGCGGTGGTTCAGGAGGCTGTTCTGAGGTTGCGATTGTACAATACCGGTCCTAATACCGTTGCCAGCCTGACCCGTCTGCACCGCGCTCTGTCGGACTGGGGCGAGGGTGGTTCCGATGGGCTTGGTAGCGGTGGTAATGCGACGGCTGGTGATGCGACGTGGCTACATCGCTCGTTTCCGGATGTTTTCTGGGATACGCCTGGTGGGGATTATCGGGGTGAGATGAGCGGTGAGAGGCTTGTGGTTGATGGTGGGTTTTATACGTGGGGATCGACCTCTGAGATGGTGTCTGATGTTCAGTTGTGGCTGGATCAGTCCGGGAGCAATTTTGGGTGGGTTGTTGTGGGAGATGAAGGTGGTCAGCGGACTGCGAAGGGTTTTGCCACGCATGAGATTATGGACGATTCTTCGCTCCCGCGTTTGACGATCACTTACGACGTTTCAGGGGTTCCGGGCGATTGCGATGGGGATGCTGACGTGGATATTCTGGACTATTCGCGGTTTCTTGAATGCTTTACGGGGGCTGGTGGTGCGTTGGGTGAGGCGTGTGGCTGCGTTGATCTGGACGCTGACGGAGACGTTGATCTGCATGATCTTGGCGGGTTGCAATTGAGCTTTACGGGTGGTTGATGCGTATTGAACGTCCACAGCCTGGGGCGGCTGTGCTACATTGTACGGTCACGGCCTGGTGCTTTGTCACATCTAAGAATTAGGGTTCTGTAGTGTCCGCTCCCTTCAGATCTCCCGTATTGGTCGCCTTCAGGGTCACGGCTTGGAAACAAAAACATCGCTAATTCCATGGCACTACACCATCGGTTCGGCTTGCAGCCCTCTACTCTTCCGGAAAAAAAGAAGGTGCGTCCGGGACGCACCCTACACTGGTGCGTTCGAAGTTACACGGCTGCGGATGGTGGCGGCAGGTCAACCTTTCGCCTTGAGGCGAAAGAACGACCTGCCCTACCTGGCTTGAATGCTTTACGGGGGCTGGTGGTGCGTTGGGTGAGGTTTGTGGTTGCGTTGATCTGGACGCTGACGGAGACGTTGATCTGCATGATCTTGGCGGGTTGCAATTGAGTTTTACGGGTGGTTGATGCGTATTGAACGTCCACAGCCTGGGGCGGCTGTGCTACATTGTACGGTCACGGCCTGGT
>JAJRYY010000054.1 GCA_024275565.1 Planctomycetota bacterium | reverse complement strand
GCTGATCGCCCGGGACTGCCTCATCGATTTCCTTCCGGCTACCCTTGCGATTTGCTCCGATTCGTACGAAACTTTTCATGATACGGCTCCTTGTTTGATGGATGTTCCAAAAACCACCGTCATTCATGGAGCCGTTCGTCTAAAATTTCAACTAAAATTAGCACACCCCCGTTGTTGGTTTTTGCGTCAGCGAGCGCGGATTGCCATTGGGATTCGATGCGTGCTTCGGTGGCTGGGTCGGTGGGGCGTGGGGTGTTCTGCCACTGGGTGTGGACGTTTTCGGGGTGGAAGCGTCCTGCGGCGAGGATGCGGAATGGTGGGCCGGGGTGCTCGTCGGTGCGGCGTTCGTAGCGTTTTCTGAGGTGGCGGATGCGTTCGCGGCGGGATGAGAATGTTATGGTGGCAGCTAGCAGGAGGGACCAGCCGGGGAATGCGAAGATGATGCATGTGAGGAGGTAGCCGACGAGGCCTGGAGATTTGGGTCCGGGGTTTGCTATGAGAAACCCCAGTAGCACAACGGTGATTTGCGTGATTGCGACTGCATAAATGATTCTGGGGAGCATGGAAAACGTGCGGTGTTTGATAGCTCGGTTTGGACCATGTTCAACACTAATCAGCAGATGAAGGCATCCCGCTGCGACGGTTGGAATTGCGAACCACAAGGCTGTGAGTTTGAATGATGAAGTCTCAATAACTATCACGAATAAGATCGTCGCGAAGCCGAGCGTGATGATTCCTGCACCTGCCGTGAGGAGGGCGAGGAGGGCTTCTCCGCCGGTGCGTTCCAGAGGTTTGTATGCGAAGTTGAGGAGGTTTCGGTCGATTTTTGCTCCGCATTCGGGGCAGCGGTCTGAGGTTAGACCTGTGAGGTTGTAGTCGCATTCGAGGCAGTGGTGGGCGGTGTCGGTTGTTTCTTTGAGTGTCATATTTTGTCACCCTCAAACCAATCAAACGAACAGAGTTGTTCGTCGATGCTGCGGTTGTAGCGTTTACGAAGTTGGCGGATTCGCTGGCGACGAGTTGAGAATGTCATGAGGGCCACAAAGAGAAGTACCCAGCCGGGGGTGGATCCGATGGTGAACCAATTCATATATTCACTCAGGCCTGGTGATGGGGGTGTTGCATTGGGGCCGAACCAGGTTGAGCATGCTATTTGTGTGAGTGCGGCAGTGTAGGTGAGGACAGGAAATCGGTTTGAAATTCGGCGGTCGAAAGACCGTCTTAACGCATTGTGAACAGATAACGCCACAAGAAAGCATCCTGCCAATACGGCTGCGGCTGCGTATGGTTCGGTACGAACTCCAAACCTTCGAGCCTCATAAAACCACCTCGCGCTGATGGCGAATGATATGATCCCGAACAAGCCTGCAAGGAAGGCCAGTCTGACTTGGCGGGTTGTGCGGCTTTGAATCTCGTTGGCGAAATTTAGCAGGTTTCGGTCGATTTTTGCTCCGCATTCGGGGCAGCGGTCTGAGGTTAGACCTGTGAGGTTGTAGTCGCATTCGAGGCAGCGGTGGGCGGTGCCGGTTGTTTCTTTGAGTGTCATTTTTTGTCACTCTCTTGTGAATCTGGTGTGATGAATTGCACCTCTGAGTGACGCTTGTATGAAGCTCGGAGTTCACCGATTCGCTTGCGACGTGATGGAAAGGCTGATTTGGCTGCGATGAAAAGTGTCCATCCGGGGAATGCCGCGATGGTGAAAACGAATAACTGGGCACCCATTGGGGGTGATCCAGGCGCAGATCTTGATCTGAGTATCAGCCATAGTGGTATGGCGATCTGACTGAGTGCGGCAGTGTATGCAATGAGGGGGAATCGGTATGATCTGCGGCGATCGAAGGTTCCCATGGGCGAATAACGGACGCATAGTATAACGTGTATACACCCGGCGGATGCTGTTGCGGCAGCGTACGCACCTGCTTCGAATCCTATTTGTCTCGCGGCTGCAAAAGCTATTGTCGCGAGGACCAGTGAGATAATTCCAGAAAAACTGCTGATGAGGGTGAGGCGAAGTTGTCGACCTGAACGGTGCTGTGTTTGATTGGCGAAATCGAGGAGGGTTCGATCGATTTCTTCGCCGCATTCGGGGCAGCGGTCTGTTGTGAGGGCTGTCAGGTTGTAGTCGCATTCGAGGCAACGGTAGTCGGTGTCGGTGGAATCCCTGGGTGTCAGTTCCGGGTCGCTGCTTTGGGGGCCTGGTGGGTTGGATGGGGTGGGTGGGGTTTGCATGTCAGATGGAGAGGACGATCATGGCGAGGAGTGCGAGGATGGCTGCTATGATCCAGATGGGATTTTTTCGGTTCAGTGCGACGCTGGGGGTGATCCAGTCGCCGCAGTGGGGGCATTTCTGGGTTTCTTCGTAGACCTCGCTGCCGCAGCCTGGACAGGGGACGACGTCGCCTTCGTCATCATAACCCTCGCCGCCGTCCTGGAGGTCGCTTTCCAGGGGTGCGTTGGGATCGTCGCCGGGCGAGTAATCGTCCGGGTCGAAATCGTCGTCGGGGATGAGGTTGCAGCAGGGCATGGGTGTCAGTTTTTCCCGCCGGACATGGCTGATCTGGGTTCCTTGATGAGGGCGGACATTGCCTTGAAGGTGGGGGTTCCACACTGTATGCATAGCTCGAAGAGAGCGCTTTCGACCGTGGAGATGGTAGCGCCTGCCTGTCTCATGCGGTGGCGGGCGATTTTTTCGTCCATGGAATATCGCGAGCCGATGGCGTCTGCGCAGACGTGGACGTCGTAGTCCATGACGAGGAGATCGAGGACGGTCTGCTGGACGCAGACGTGGGCTTCAATGCCGATGACGATGATTTGTGGGCGGTCGATGTTTCGGATGGCGTCGCGGATTTTGTCGTCTCCGCAGCAACTGAAGTGGAGCTTTTCCAGGCGTGTTGCGTTGGATTCTGCGAGCAGGGATGCGAGGTCGGGATCGGTGCTGCCAATGCCTTTGGGGTATTGCTCTGTGAGGAGGACAGGGATGTCGAACAGCCTGCAGCCACGGATGAGCAGCGAGGAGGCTTCGATGACGCGGTCACGATTCGCGATCGATGGGAGGAGTTTTTGCTGGAGGTCGATGACGAGGAGCATGGCGCGGTCGGGGTCGAGGCGTAGCTGGTTGTGCATGGGATGTTATGCCTTTCGTGTTAAACTCGACGGCGGATGGGCCCGCCCTGCAAAAATCAACATTGTTACTTTGAAGTTTCCTCGGCGACGCGGGCTTTATTTTCTTCCAGGAGAGCGTCAAACTGGCGATGCAGGTCGCGGCCACCCATTTCTGCATCCAGGAACTTATGCTGCCGGATGCTTTTGACGATTCGGGCAGGTTTGTAGTTCATTTGCGTTCGACATTGCAACTCGCCGAGGAGTGCCTCCCACCAGATACGCTCGCCTCTTGGAACACCGCGGAACAGGCTATTATAAAGCGGGAGTGCTTTTTCGTACTGTTTTTTCAGGTAAAAAGTTCGTGCGGCCCCCTGGATTGCTCTGCTGTCGTGGGGGGTGGCGTCGGGGTACTTTGAGGCGTTTTCTGCGATGCACTGGTTGAAAAGAGCTTCTGCGCGGTCGAGAGCGCCCGTTTCGAGGATGGCTTCTGCGTATTGGAGGCGGAGGGCGTAGCGTGCGTCCGGGCCGAAGATTTCGGGCTGTTTGGCTGCGAGGTCGTATATTCCGCCAGCGAGGACTGCTGCTGAAATGGCGCGTTCATTTGCCTGCTCGGTTCGACCTGCGATTCTGTCGCGGTTGATTTCTTCGGTGAGCAGATCGTAGAGGCCCTGGAGCGTTGGGGGTGCTCCCTCCGGGTCGGTTTTGACATATTGGGGGATGAGGCGGGCAGCTTCATCGTGCTTGCCGAGAGCTTCGAGGGAGATCATACGGACGCGTAGCACTCTGCCGATGAGTTGTGGCGACTCAGGGTGGCGGGATTCAAAATCCTTGATTGCGTCGAGTGCTGCAGCGTGGCGATCGACGCCTGGGACGATCTGGATCTCAGCGGTCAGGATGTCGATTCTTGCAGCCAGTTCTGCTATCCGCTTTGAATCCTCGGGTTTCTTCGTTCTGGCGTTGTTGATCGTGCGTTTGGCTGATCTGGCGGCGGCGAGTGCTTCTGTGGCGCGGCGGTTGATGTGGTCAAGCTCGCCGAGGTGATCGGCGGCGTAGCGATTGAGATCGATCGAACGACACTCGGCTGCGAGGAATCGGGCTTCGATGTATCGCTCGTGGTCGGATGCGACTCGTTCATATTCTGCTGCTGCCAGCGTGTATTGCTCGCGTTCTGCCAGAAACTGCGCCCGGAAGAACTGCCAATATTTTGCCCCCTCGGTATGGGGGTAGTCGCGGGTGAGGGTTTGCAGTGCTTCGCCGAGGAGGGTTTTGATATCGGGACGTGACGCCAGGGCAGGGTCGGTGCGAAGCTGCCAACCGATCTGGACTGCGTACAAGGCAGCCTCCGGGGCGCGGTCGAATTGCCTGTGATCCCTTGCGACGGTCTGGAATTCCCTGGCTGCCTCGAGTCGCCTGCCACGAGCGTTCTGGGCGACGGCAAGATTGTAGAGAACCTGAGGGCGCAGGTCGCTGGGGATGGGTTGAGATGATGCCTTCATATTTTGTGCGATTGTGATGACGCGTTCGAGCAGTGCGGTTCTGCGATCTTCTACGGTCACAACTGCGGGGTCGAGGGCATCGAGGCCTCGTTCGCGGAGTTCTGTGATGATCACGGATTGTGATTCCGCCTCTGAGAGCAAGCCTGCGATGAGTGCGGTTTTCTCGAATGGGTGTAGCGAATCGAGGAATCCGTCGGGGCCGATCCTGCGGTAGAGGGCGTCGTAGACGCGCGTTTGCTGGTCTCCGCCGCGTGAGGCGATGGCTCGGAGCGACTGGATGGCCTGCTCGCGTAATTGTGCAGTTCTACGCCAGTCGCCGCGTCTGTCTGCGACCGCAGCCTCCGCGAAGATCACATCGCGCTCGAGAATGGCTACGATGATCTCCATCGCTCGATCCTGATCGGATCCGGATTTGAACTGGTTGCGGAAGAGTCGGATCGCTTTCTGCGCCGACTCGAAATCGCGCGTGTCACTCCAGCTTCTGATGAGTTCGATTCGGGCGAGGTTTGCGACCCATGTCACAGTTTGTCGCTGTGAGTCGTCGATGATGGATGAGACGATTTCGATCGTGCGGGCGAGTTGTCGCCGGGCTTCCTGGTGGACCTGTAGCTGACGCAAGGTCATCCCGCTGAGGAGTGTTGCCTGCGCCTGGTAGCCGGTTTCGGAGTGCGATGCTTCGAGGAGGTTTGAACGATCATCGAGGTATTCGAGAACGGCGCGGAGGGTCGTTCTTCGCTGAACGGCGTCGGGGTCGTCAGTACCTGGTTTATTCGGTGCGTTTTCAACGGTCGCGAGGGTCTGGAAATATCGTGCCCAGGCGTGCATGTAGTCGGAGGCTGCCAGATTCCGTTCGAGGCGGGCGATGTCGCCCTTTGCTTCGCGTTTGTCGTAGACGCGGGCGGAAAGGTTGTCGAGGGATTCATAGTCAGCCGAGAGCTCTGCGTATGTGATGGCGAAGACGGCGTTGCAGCGTTCCATGATTTCTGCGAGGGCTTTGCGGTCTGCTGGACCACCTCCTTCAAAGAGGATGGCTGTGGTGTACGGTTCTGCCTCGGAGTAGAGCAGAGATTCGCCAAGGTCGATCTGCCAGCGTATGTGGCGTTTGTCGTCCGGGTAATCGTTGATGAGAGATTCGAGGATGCGATTTGCTTCTGCGATCGCTTCGCGTCGTTGTCGGTATGAACGTGAGAGGTCGGTCGATTCGGTCAGTTTGATGTCACGCTGGAGGAGTCGGGCATCTATGTCGTCCGCGGGTGGGAATTCCTTGATATAGTGGGTCAGGAGATCGGTCAGCCCTCGCGTTTTAAGACCGTCGCGGAAGGCGGTGCCGTCGAAGCGGGATTCCTCGGGGTGCTGCTGAAGCTGCGGGGGTGCGGAACGACATAATGTCACACTGGTAGCGACAGCGAAGATCGCGACGATATATCCAGTTCGAGAAGCGGTTGTCTGGCAGAGCGGGTTCATGCTGGCGGGTTACTCCGTACCGAAGGAGATGCGTTTGCAGCCCGCGCGGACCGCTGCGTTCCAGCATCCGACGACGTGGTCCCAGAGAACGTCGTCCGCCGACCGGATAATCACAGGGGTCTCGTCGTCGAATCCGGGGTTGGCTTGTATCTCGTTGAGAAAAGTGGAAAGCTCGTTGAACGTCGTTGGCCGGTTCACGAAATGCTCGACCGTAATCTCGTACTCGGTCGGCGAATCGCTCTTGCCGATGACGTGGACGGTGATGGGCGTGATCGGTAGATCGTACTGATCCGCCACACCGCCCTGGCTGGGGAGTCGCGATGGCAGCACGCCTTCCGCTTTCTTAAACGTGGTTGTGACAATGAAAAAGATGAGCAGCAGGAAGACCACATCGACCATGGGCGCGAGGTTGAGGGTGAGCGAGGTGAGTTCTCGCTGCGTGCGTTTCCGACGCGGGCGAAAATGGACGACCTCTTCGGTTGGAGCATGATCAGACGCTGGGATATCTGCAGTTGTGACACCTGTAGTTGGGACATGGCGATCAGTCATGGCTGCTCCCCCGAGTTCCCGATATGAGCGACCAGGTGCATTTCTTCGATGCCAAGTTCTGCGACAGTCTCCATCACAGAACGAACATCAGCGTATCTGGTGCGCTTGTCGGCTCGGATGACAACTTTGACATCGGGGTTGGCACGTTTGTGCAACTCCAGGCGGCGGGCGATCGTATCGAGCGGTTCGGGCGGAATCGGACCGACGCTGAACAGAGTACCAGCCGATGGGTCGTTCGGAGCGACAAGGCGGATGTTGATGATGACGCGGTCTGTCACTTTGATGTTCAGCGCCTGAGACTGGTCCGGATCGGGTAATTCAAGCGGAACCAGCTCAGCCGAGGCGAAGTGGCTGACAAGAACGAAAAAAATGATCAGCAGGAATACGACGTCGATCATTGGCGACATGTTGATCGTCAAGGACGGTCTCGGACGGTATTTATTCTTGTGGTTGGCCATGGCGTCGCAATTCTCTTTCGATCATGACTGTTGCGGTGGTACCGATTACTGGGCTGCCGTTTGCTGGCCCACCGCTTGTTGGGACGTTGATTGCTGAGGCCTGGACTGGGGCGATCTCTGGGCACCGGGCTTGAATGGAGAGAGCAGTCTGTCGGCTGCGATGGCACATTCTGCTGTCAACACGTCAATGCGATTCCTGAATATCGCGAAGATGCTCAGTGCGGGGATGGCGACGAGCAGCCCCCAGAATGTGGTCACGAGTGCGACCGAGATGTCATCTGCGATGCGGGCGGGTTCGGGCATGCCACCAGCCTCACGGATCGAGGCAAACAGACTGATCATACCGTAGACCGTTCCGAACAATCCGACCATGGGGCTGATGTTTCCGATGACGTTGAGGTATTCGATTTTACGCATCAGGCGTGAAGACCGCTCTTCGAGAGATTCTTCCATGGCGCGTTCCATCGCAGGATAACCGTTGCTGGATTCGACAAGACTGGTCTTGATGACAGCCGCAAGCAAACTGGGATCGCTGTCTGAGATCCTGAGTGCTTCTGCGTAATTCTGCTGGTTGAACGACTCTGAGATTATAGCGTAGGTCTCGGGTGGAACGAATGTCTGGCGGCGAATCGAGATTGAATATTCAACGGTCAGAGCGACGGTCGCCACCGAAAGCGGGACCAGGATGAACCATGTGATAAAGCCACCTTTTACAATAAAGTGGTCGAAAACGCGCATGGCTCCGGTCGGTGCATCTGTCGTGGCAGCATCCGCCGGCTGGGCAAATGCGACAGCGTCCGGAAAGACCATCAGCACGAGGACGGCCAACAGGACATACGGCGCGATCCCGATTTGTTCGACCCTGATTGACGAGATCCTGCTGATTGTGGTCCTGATTTGTGGGAATCGTCGCAAAGCGAGGTTCTCCTTGTGTTCAGATTCATACGTCATGTTGAATGCTCGGTCCTTTCTGAGTGCAAAATATTCTGCTCGGGGTGCAGGCTATCCTGCGGCGCGGAGGCGATCAATCTCTTTTGCGATTTCTACGCGTAGCGGTTCCGGGGTCCGTGGGTGATCTAGAGACTCCTGAAGGAGTCGCAACGCAGTCGAATGACGGTTCAACCGTTCGTGAATGTCTGCAGCACGACGAAGCGCCACAGGTGCAAGCGGGTTCTGTGGATAGTGAATCGCCACACGCATCGCCACCAGGGCTGCATCATACAAAGACGCGTCGGTCGTCGCAGTTTCGGCGAGAAGCTCGGATTTCAGCATCAGAACCTCCGGCAGGACTGCCTCGGGGGCCGATGCGATGTCGCGGTTCAGATAGTCGATGGCGACCGCAGCCTGAAATGCGTCTACAGCCTGATCAATACCACTGAGTCGGCGAAACACGCGCAGGCGTATTCTGTAGGCAGCCGCCGTCGAGACGTTGGGGGGGAGTGGCTGAGATGCAAGCCGCTTGGCCAGTTGTGTGATGTCGGAACGATTTGTGCGGTCCGCGATGTGGAAATCGAGCAGTTGCGCAATGAGGCGACGGTCCGAATCGTCGACGATCTGAAGTTCCTTCCTAAGGCGGCGACTGGCTGACTGTACACCTCGGTTTCCGTCGGGAGCATGCTCGGGGAGCAGGGCAGCAGCCAGCGCGGGATCACCGCTCTGAATCAACAATCCCAGAAGTCGATCGACGAGCAGGTCGATACGGTTGCCCAGATCCAGTACCTGGATCAGCCTGGCTTGGACGAGTTTAAGCCAATGACCGTCGGCCAACCGCTCTGCGCGCTCGTAATATGTGATTGCCTGATTATACCGCCTGGATTTCCGAAACAGCTCTGCTTTATTGAAATCACGAAGACCTGGTTCAGAATCTACGCCGATGAGTAGAATATCGTCAATTGGTATATTGTTGAAAGTGTCGCTGGGTGTCTGGTAGAGCAGGCTGTCACGCTGGAGGTCTATGATCGTGACATCCTCGTAGGTCGTCTGACGCGTCACGATACGATCAGCACGGGTACTACTGCTGACACACAGTAGCACCAGAGCAGTGACGATCAGCCGTGAGAGGTTAATAAATTTCATTTTCGGATACAAATCTAAATTCGCCGTTGTGTTCACGCGCAATGCGTTCGAGAATCGCCGCGCCAGCCTGACTGACATAAGCGAGTGTATAGATGCGCACATGCTTGTCGCCATTCAGGCGTTTGAGTAGCTTCAAGACACCTGCGTTGTGTTCCTGAAAATCTCCATCACTGAGAAAGTAAATCAGATCCGGCTTGACTGCGAACGCTCGTCTTAATGCTGGTCGCGGATCGGTTCCTCCCGATGGTTGGATTTTACTGAAAAATTCGTAAGCATTTCGCTTGTGGGCCTGGATGGCGCTGACGAGGCGTTGCGGAGGATTTTCCAAGGGTGATCCGGAATTGTAGAAAATGACGTGGAATTTTTGACTTCGCCGCAACCCTCCGATCGATTCGCGAAGCTCGCTGATGACACCCTTCAACGTCAAGATCATCGAACCGGATCGATCAACAACATACACAATTTTCCGGGCACCCCGTGCACTGGATCCAAGACCGAAAAACTCCGGACCCTTTGTGAACCCAGGGAGCGAAAAACCACCCTTCCCAAGCGAAGGCGTCCCGACGCCGATAATATCCAGAGATTCACGCTTGACCGGGGTCGCCCGGGACAACGGCTTGAAATCGGTTGGTTCAAATTTGAGCGATTTTGAAGAATCCGTCCGGGATGTGGTATCTGGGGCATTCGACGATTCGAGCGTCACAGTGGGTTGGTCCACTTCGCCGACAATCGCCGTGAAGGGAGCGTAGTCGGCTTTGCTGTTGACGAATCCGGACAGCCAGGGGACGAGCGCCATCGCTATAAAAAGTACAGCGTGATAGAACACCGAGATAAGCCAACTCGCCACGACGGCCCCACCAGTAAGCCTCCCTGCAAACACCAGGGGCGTCCGCTTTTTCGTGTACACGGGCTTGTGCGAAGCGTTACCGTCTTGTGTGGTTTGCTGTGGTTGCGTCATGGGTGCATCCGGCAGTTTGGTAGAGGATCGACCCCATGGAGGGTCGAGCATCTGAGGAGGCCTGCGACCAGTCCAGTTTAGGGCCGCAACGATCGCCGGTCAACGCGGGATATTGCAATTGAGGGCTTCCTGGCGTACTGAAGGAAATCTCGCGTCATTGCGATCTGGCGACAGTGGGTCTATGCTTCGATGGCGGCACGACCTGAGCGGGTGCGGAACGCGTTTGCAAGGATGCTCATATTGTATTGAACGGATGTCCATATTTACTGAAAGCGCTGTATCAATGACAATTTCTGGTGCATGTTTTTTCGCTTGGACCCTTATCGCGATTTCTGATTCTAACGGGTTGACCGCAGAGTCCTCCTCGCACTCTGACAGTGCAACCACGCAACCTGTCATCATACTAAGTAAAGAGTCATTTCCAGAGGACGTTGAAACGGAGGCTGAGTACGAGCGATGGTTGACGGACCAGCGACTGGAGTTGTCTTCCAGGGTGGCTGAGTTCGATTCTGCCTTGAAAAGCGCATCCAGATTATCCAATGCACAAGGCCGAGCTGCTGTGGCCAATTGGATACTTGCCCGCGAAATCGAACCCGTGATGTCACGAATGCTGCACGGCATGGGTCGTTCTGAAGATGGGTCGAAGGTAAGTGCGTTGCGGACGCTGGCGATTGCAGAACTTACATCCGCGAGCGAATTGCTGAATGATTATTTCAAGGAAAATGAATCGGATGCAAAGACCGAGCAGGCCTATGCGTTGCAGGATGACCTGGATGTATTGATTGCGTTCGCCAACGCGATGGCTGCCGGTGTTGTTGAACAAACAGCGCCAGGATCAGAATCCTCCTTGTCGGACGCTTCGCTGGAGATATTGGAGCACCTTGAGGATCCACGGGTGGAAGTTGCTGCGCTGGCACTTCTCTGGGAGGCGAGGCTTTATGCCCGGATGGGGCGTTTCGACCGGGCGATCCGGATCCTGCCCGTAGTGACCGAAGCCCCTCAGCGTGAAGCGATAATACCCGATTTCTTCGCACGACTTCTGCGATGCAGATACCTGCTGGCTGAAAAGCGATACGCAACCGCATGGGACCTGACAATCATGTTGGAAGAAGAGAGTCGCAACCGATTCAGTACCCAGCGAAGACGACTGGAAGGGGCAAGGTCTGCCGCCTGGATTCGGCAATCCATTTGCGACGCATGGAGCAATGATACTTCGTCGAGCGAGCGCGACACGACCCGGACCTGGTGTGAGAAGACGACGACCGAAATGCGTGAAGCACACTTTCCCGATGGGATGGACCATGTCGTCGTACGATTGGAACGTGCAGCGCCGATGCTCGTCACGATGCCGGAAATTGCAACATCGCCAGAGAAGGAAGAGGCAGAATTGTCCGAGAAGGAAGAGACAGAATTGCCCGAAAAGGAAGAGACAGGCGCACCCGACGCGACTCAACCTGACATCGGTGGTGATGATGAAGTCCGAGAGGAACCGGCTGAAGACAACGATGGATCGCCCAGGGACGACGTGCACCCCTCACAACAAATACCCCCTTCACCACAACGGTGAGGGGCCGTGACAGTTTTGGCGGAGATGTGAACGTGAGGCGTATGTAGCACAGCCGCCCTCGGCTGTGGCCGTTCAGTACACCACACCCGCACCTCGGCTGTGGTCGTTCAATACACCACACCCGTTCCCCGGCTGTGGCCGTTCCATGCACACAACCTCTACCAGCTGTGGGATCCCAGCCGCCCCCGGCTGGGCTACATGCAAAGCACCGCCGGATCGCTGTACCGGTGTCAGCAGCACGATATCGGTTTACTTGTGTCAGATCGACCCCACGGCGTTACTTGTTCAGATCGATCCCGTAGTCCGGAGACGTCAGATCGAGGGACTTCAGCCAGCTGAGTACGGCGCGGTATTCAGGGTCGTTTTTATCCTCAAATGCGGCAACGCTCGGCGCTGGATGACTCAGCCCCTTGAACTCCGGGTCGTTGGTGGGGGGGAGCCCATAGGTCAGCAGGAGGCTTCGTTCCGGTGCTTTCCGATTGATCAATCTTTCGCCACCCACGACATATTCGTGCAATAGATAAAAATTCGTATACATCGCACTGTTGGAGAGCGATCGACCGCCGAGTATGCGAAATTTCCCGGCGTGAACACCACCGTGGCAGTCGGACGTCGCACAGTTTGGCTGCACATAGGGAACCACCGTTCGATCAAACCCCTTGATCCGTTCAGGGTCGCCGTTAATACCGACCCCTTCACGATGGCGCTTGCTCCCAAGCCGCAGCATGAGGGATGCCTGTTCGACGCGATCATCCCGGAAAAAATCCCGCCGATTGTCATAGGGGAATTCGATACTCCCCTTCATCGACTCTGCAAAGGCTTTCAGCATCTTTCGGTCGATGCGAATGTTCACACGGTCATCGATATCGGGTTCGAACTCAGCTCGTCGAATACGCTGGATTTCATCATGGGTGAGCAACCGCGGCGGATCACCGACACTGCGCGACCTCCCACCTCTCTTGCGTGAGCTGGGTTTCTTCCGCTGATCCCGATCGTCTTTGCCAAGACGCGCACGGGCCTGCTCCAGGAGAAGCTTGGCGAATTTGTGATTGGGTTCCTGCCGCAGAATATGCGTACACGACCGGGAAACAAGATCCCAGCGGTCCTGATCACGGACCCATTTCGCGAGTTCGAGATGACCACGGAGGTCGTCACGCTTCAGCGCCTTGAATCGCTCAGCATAGGTATCATCGACCGAATCCGCAAAAACATCGCTTGGCACCATGAAACAGACGGTGGCAATGAGTGCGACCCTGATGATCGGCTTGTTCATCATTTGGAACATTGGCAACATCGACTCCGGGGTAGTTGTATCCGGGGCATTTCACCCATATCGCCCCTGGGCGAATGAAAAAGAGTTTGGACCCCTTGACTATATGCGTCAGTGAATGCTACATCAAGTATTGGCATTCTGTGGAGGGCAGGACGAAACCATGGCAGGTCCATTTGAAACATTCATTGCGAAAATCGTCGTGTTGGACACCGGCGGTCCCGTGGTGTACATCGGAACGCTGATCGAAGTGAACGATGCAGGTTTTATGCTCGAATCAGCGGATGTTCACGACGAGCGGTCTGGACACGCAACGGTGGAATCCTACCTGAACGACGTGAGTGTGCAGGGAATCGCCGTAAACCGCAAAAAAGTGCTGGTCATGCGATCCAAGGTGATGAGCGTCTCCCGTCTGGAGGATGTTGTGACCGAGTAGGCAATATTGTACCTGATTGTACCTATGATTACCTGATAAAATGGGGTTGCACGCACTATGAAAATATTCGTCACAGGTGGAGCAGGGTATGTGGGAAGTCATTCCGTGCGGGCGTTGCTCGATGCGGGACACGAGGTGGTCGCGTACGACAATCTATCACAAGGTCACCGGGCTGCCGTCGATACCCGGGCAACCCTCATCGTAGGCGATCTTGCCGACAAAGACTTGCTTCACCGCACACTTTCCGGCGGTGGATATGACGGCGTGATGCATTTCGCAGCCTTCCTCGACGTGGGCGAATCCGTCCGGGAACCCCTGAAATACTACGAAAACAATTTCGGCAACACGATCGGAATGCTGCAGATCATGCGGGACGCGGGCATCAAAAAGTTCGTGTTCAGCTCGACCTGTGCGACCTATGGCGAACCCGCATCCATGCCGATCACCGAAGACATGCCCCAGCATCCGATCAACCCATACGGACACACCAAGCTCGCAATGGAGTGGGCCATGCGCGATTGCGCGACCGCATGGGGACTCGGTGGTTGCGCCCTGCGATACTTCAATGCCTCCGGAGCCTCGGCGGACGCGACCATCGGCGAAGACCACGACCCGGAATCGCACCTCATTCCGCTCGTATTGCAAGTCGCCCTTGGGCAGCGAGATTCCATCAAAATCTTCGGCGATGACTACCCCACGCCGGACGGCACCTGCCTGCGAGACTACATCCACGTCGAGGATCTGGGAACCGCCCATGTGAAAGCCATGGAAACTCAAAATCCCAGCGAATTCCGCTACTACAATGTCGGCACTGGAAACGCCGCCAGCGTCAAGGACATCATCGAAGCAGCTCGAAAAGTGACCGGACACGCCATCCCTGCGGAGCTGATCGAGCGACGCCCCGGTGATCCCCCCGAACTGTTCGCCGACCCGACCAAAATCAAAACCGAACTTGGCTGGTCACCGAAATTCGACAACATCACCGGCGTGATCGAATCCGCCTGGAAATGGCATAAATCCCACCCAGACGGATACGATGAGTAGCACAATCAGATGGAGTAGCACAATCAGATGCTACAGTCGTATCCCATCCCTACGCACGCCGAGAATTCTTCAGGAACGCAAGCAGTCCTTCCGGCACTCGATGTTCGGGCATTTTCATGAGAAATCGACCAAGCTGCAGGAACGGTTGACCGCAGGACGCGGGTTCACCGCTGTGTTCGTCGTGCTCCTCACAGGCAACGGTCATGCTGATACGCTTGAACTCGTCGAACGTCCAGTCGACGCGCCAGTGTTCAGATAACCCGGACCGATCGATCAGAATCACTTCTGCATCGCGCAGCCGAATTCGACGCTGGCCTTCCGGCGTCGTCACGAGGACATGCGTGTACGTTCCCGACAAACCGTTCTTATACTGCTCCGCATGGACCGTCACCTTTTCACGACCCATCATGGATAGCAGAACAAAACCCGGTTGAGAATCGGTCATCCCAACAGCAAGAAATCCTCCGGAGAAATTCGTGTTGAATTCGATTCTCTCAACGTTGGCAAAGGTACCAACACGCTGATAAGCAATATACACCCCAGCCAGCAGCAATATGACACAAACGACGGCTGGAGCTGAGCTTTTTCGACGAACCTGAGTATTCCCCGCATACGTCGTTACGGTGGTATCCATAAGGTGTATCCATAGCGATTGTATCCAACAGCCAACCACGCCCACGCAAGCCCACCGCCAATCCAGCAGTGGGTTCAGTTCATAAACTCCGCCCAGCCCCCATTCTATTCCCAAATCATGCCCGATGTGAAGCGAAATTTCCCCAGCCGCTGGACAAGCTGCGCGCTTTGCTTGAGAGTGATGGAAGCTCGATCGTGGTGGAACCGGAGTTGTTCTCGCAAAAACCTCTGGCGGACACAAAATCGGAAAAACAGCATACAGTTGAGTTTCGTTTTGGGAGGATGAATTAAAGTGCGATGGCAAATCATAGCCGTGTCATGGTGCATCTGGACGACGGGAACAACGCTTGGGTTGGATGCACCAGGCACATCGAATCCACCAGGCACATCAAATCCGCCACTCACATCAAATCCACCACCCTCCGGACCTCTGCACAAACTGTTCGAACAACGGCACACCTGGTGGGGATACGAATTCCCCGACGAAGCCATTCGCCATGGCGAATATGCAAACGCCGATCGCATCACAGATTACAGCCTGAAAACAATCGATAGACGGCACCGCGATACCCAGGCCCATCTTTCGCAATTGCACAAAATCGATCGATCCACGTTGAATGCAGACGATCAGCTCAACTACGACCTCTTCGAGTGGACGCTCACCCTCGAATTGGAAGAACACCGATTCCGCACATATCTGGCACCCTTGAACGCACGATCCGGCTTGCATCACACCATAGCTCAAATGGCGATCGGCATTCGTTTTGAGACGATCGACGACTACCGAAACTACATCAAACGATTCAGAAAATTACCCACCCTGCTGGGACAGACGATGAAGCTTCTGAAGCAAGGCCTGGAAGAAAATCGCACGCCGCCTGACATCACACTACAAGGTGTACCCGATCAAATTGACGCACTCCTGGTCGACGGCGGACTGGACATGCTGCTCGAACCATTCAACAACATGCCATCCTCAATCCCAACCGAACTGCAGCAAGAACTACGCGTAAAATTCGAAACCAGAGGCCACGCAGGCGCCTGGTACTTGTTGAGTAAGTATCGATCCTTCGTGGTCAGCCAATACATACCAAATTGCCGATTCGACATCGGAGCGGACACCTGGCCGGAGGGTGATGAATTTTACACATTTCTACTGCGAAAATTTACAACAACGGACATGACCGCATCGGAAATTTACGACCTCGGACATCTCGAGGTAAATCGCATCAGAAAGGAAATGCTCGAGGTTATCAGAAAAAGCGATTTCCTGACCAGCAATCCCGAAGCTTCCACCATCGACGACGATGCACTTTTCGCCGCATTTCTACACTACCTGCGGACCGACCCGCGATTCTACTACACCGACCCGCAAGCACTCCTCGCAGGTTACCGCAACATATGCAAACGCATCGACGCAAATCTCCCAAAATTCTTCGGAAACCTCCCCAGGCTCCCCTACGGCGTCAAGGAAATACCAGCCTTCATGGCTCCAGATCAGACGACCGCATACTACCAGCACGGAGCCATCGCAAACGCCCAGCCCGGATGGTTCATGGCCAACACATACGCCCTGAAACAACGCCCGAAATACGAGATGGTCGCGCTGGCGATGCACGAGGCAGTACCCGGACATCACCTCCAGATCGCCCTCGCCCAGGAACTCGAAAATGTCCCGGAATTCCGAAAACACGCATGGTTCGATGCTTTTGGTGAAGGGTGGGCGTTGTACTCCGAGCGACTGGGAATTGAAATTGGACTTTATGACGACCCCTACGACGATTTCGGACGACTCCTCTACGAAATGTGGCGAGCCTGCCGACTCGTCATCGACCCCGGCATCCACGCCAGAGGCTGGTCGCGTCAGAAGGCGATCGATTTCATGAAGGCAAACACCGCACTCAGCGAACTGAATATCAGAAGTGAGGTAGATCGTTACATTTCCTGGCCAGGCCAGGCGACAGCCTACAAAATCGGCGAGCTGAAAATCCGCGAACTCCGAGCAAGCGCCGAAGAATCACTTGGCGAACAATTCAACATCCGGGCATTCCACGATGTCGTCCTTGGTTCAGGTTCCATCCCCCTCGACATTCTGGAACGACGCGTCAATGAATGGATCCAGCATACAAAGAAGAAATAGCAACCGGATCGTCGACTGACCCTGCAATGATAGACAGATACAGACAGATACAGACAGAATTTGAAAGGTTGAATATGCGGTACACCAGCCTGGTAGCGATCATCACCCTGACAATCGCAACCGCATCTATGCACGCCTCTCACGCAGAGTAATCCGATACACCCGGCACCTCGACCGCCAGCCAGTCGCAGTTTCAATCCAAATCCCTCGAACAGCGATACCGCCCGGTAGCTGACCGCATCATCTCCACCGTCATGGGTGGCAACCATGCGTGGCGAAAAATGGAAGAACTCTGCGACGGCATCGGGCACCGGCTCAGTGGATCACCCCAGCTCGAGCAAGCCATCCTCTGGGCAGCAGAACGCATGCGAGGCGACGGGCTCCAAAATGTCCGCCTCGAACCCGTCACGGTCCCAAGATGGGTTCGAGGTGAAGAATCACTCGAGTTGATCGCACCGCGACATGAGTCGCTCGTCATGCTGGGACTCGGGGGTTCGGTAGGCACACCACCAGAGGGCATCACCGGCGAGGTCGTTGTCGTCGACAGCGAAGAATCCCTGACATCCCTCGGAAGCGATGCAATCCGCGGCAAAATCGTGCTGTTCAACAATCCAATGCCGCCCTTCGATCCTTCGCACGGGACGCAATATGGCAGCAGCGTCAAATACCGCGTCCACGGCGCACGCCTTGCATCCGAGATGGGTGCGACCGCCTGCCTCGTCCGATCTGTCACCGCCGGCAGCCTCCGCACACCCCACACCGGCAGCATGCGGTATGGCGACGTCGCGAATAAAATACCAGCAGCAGCGCTCACCGTCGAAGATGCCTCCATGATCGCAAGACTGGTCGAACGCAGAATCCCGGTCTCCGTCACCCTCAAAATGGAAGCGAAAAACCACGCCCCTGTCGAATCTGCCAACGTCATCGGTGAGATCATCGGCAGAGAACGCCCCGAAGAAATCGTCGTAATCGGCGGACACATCGACTCCTGGGATGTAGGACAGGGAGCACACGACGACGCATGTGGGTGCATCCTCGCGATGGAAGCTGCCCGGATACTGAAGCAATTAAACCTCATCCCCCGTCGCACAATCCGGGTCGTCCTGTGGACCAACGAGGAAAACGGACTCGGCGGCGGAAAACAATACGCCAAAAATCACCAGTCACAGATGCTGAATCACGTCGCTGCCATCGAATCCGACAGTGGCTGCTTCGCCCCACGCGGATTCGGCGTCAAATGCAATAATAAGGCAAAACAGGACCGGGCTGTCGTCCAGATGCAGGAAATCATGAAGCTGGTAGAATCACTCGGCGCCAGACAAATCATCCCAGGCCAAGGCGCAGCAGATGTCAGCCCAATGGTACAATACGACGTGGTCGTCATGGGGCACGAAGTCGAACAATCTACATATTTCCACTACCACCACACACCCGCCGACACACTGGACAAAATCGATCCCCACGACCTGTCCAGAAACGTCGCCATGCTGGCAACGGTAGCGTATGTCCTGGCGGACATGGAGGAACGCATCGGCGACGCACCATAGAATCGCCCATGATAATCACGGCCTGACATCACGCAGCCTGGGCTTTCTCGGAGAGGCACATTGAAACCACCAACATCGCTATACAACGGATCACTCGCACTGCTCACAGATCTCTATCAACTCACGATGGCCTACGGATACTGGAAATCCGGCGTCGCAAATCGGGAAACAGTCTTCCACCTCTTCTTCAGGCAGCACCCTTTCGGTGGGGGGGTCAGCATCGCGTGTGGCCTCGAACACGTCATCGACTTCCTCGACCGCTTCCAGTTCACACCAGACGACCTCGCATACCTCGCAACGCTCACCGGAAACGACCAGAAACCCCTATTTGAAGAGGATTTCCTCACATACCTCGGCACGCTGAAATTCGACTGCGACGTAGACGCGATACCCGAGGGAACGACCGTTTTCCCACACGAACCCCTCGTCCGCGTCCGAGGAAACATCATCCCCTGTCAGATCCTCGAAACCCCGCTCCTGAACATCATCAACTTCCAGACCCTCATCGCCACAAAAGCAGCACGAATCTGCCTCGCAACCGGCGGAGACCCCGTCCTCGAATTCGGCCTGCGACGCGCACAGGGAATCGACGGAGCATTGGCAGCAAGCAGAGCAGCATACATCGGCGGCTGTTCTGCCACATCAAATGTCCTCGCAGGAAAATACTTCGACATCCCCGTAAAAGGCACACATGCCCACTCCTGGGTCATGTGCTTCGACACCGAGATCGAAGCCTTCGAACAATACGCCAACGCAATGCCAAACAACTGCGTCTTCCTCGTGGACACCTACGACACACTCCCAGGCGTCCAGCGAGCAATCGAAGTCGGAAAACGCCTCAGAGCAACAGGCCACGAACTCATCGGCATCCGCCTCGACTCCGGCGACCTCGCATTCCTGAGCATCGAAGCAAGACGCATGCTCGACGACGCAGGATTTCCAGACGCGCACATCATCGCAAGCAACGATCTCGACGAACACATCATCGCAAGCCTCAAAACACAAGGGGCGACCATCGGAATCTGGGGCGTCGGAACAAAACTCGCTACCGCATACGATCAGCCAGCCATGGGCGGCGTCTACAAGCTCTCCGCAGTCCGAAAACCAGACCATACATGGCAATATAAAGTGAAGCTTTCAGAGCAATCGCTCAAAGTGTCAAACCCTGGCATCCAGCAGATCCGACGATTCACTCTCGACGACGAATTCATCGCGGACATGATTTACGACGTCCCAACAGGAGTCACCGACCAACGGGAAATCGTGGACCCCATGGACATGACCCGCAGAAAAATCATCCCGCCAGACGCAAAACACACCGACCTGCTCGTCCCGATCATGCGCACCGGACGCACCGTCTACAAAAGACCCAACATCCACGACATCCGAAAGCACGCCCAACAGCAGCTCAGCCGGTTCCACGCCGGAGTCAAACGATTCGTCCACCCGCACGAATACCCCGTCGGACTCGAACGCTCATTATTCGACATAAGAACACAGCTCATCCTCGAAGCAAGAGGGCACGGACGATGAACGCACCATCCCACCACATCACATCTTCCAGATCACAAACCCGTCAGCCGTACCATCCGTCTCAGCAGGAAAATGTCGCAAAACCTCATCAGATTCCGAAAACGCAAACGACCCAACCCACGCATCCAGAATCAAACTCTTCATGCGAATGTCCACACGCCCATACCCAGCCCGCGACACATCCGCATCCATCTCATGCCATATCTGACCATAACCCACAACCCAGCAAAAATACTCAGCCCCCAGCAGACGCATCCCAGCCTCAGCACCAAGCGATTCAAACAGCTTGTGCGATTCATAATCCCCCATCAGCCCATCGGTCGGAATAATCCGCGTACCACCAAAAAACGCGAACATCCCCGGCGAATCATTCACAACACAGATAGAACCCTCAGGAATCGCCTCACCGATCAACTCCGCCCACACCGCCGTCGCCTGCCGAGGCCCGCGATGAAGAAGCACAACCGCAACGCACAGCAACAAACTGCAGCAGACAGCCAAAGGAACCTGAAACCAGCGCGAAACCATCATCCGCACCATCAGAGCAAGCGGTCGCAAGCTGCCAAGATAAGACAGCAACAACCCCGCACCAAGAGCAGCCGACACCACATGCAGGTTGAAATACCAATGCCAATGCGTCGCGAACCGCGTGAAGCAAACGAGATACACAGATTGCAAACTGGCAGCCACAGTCACCACGAACAGAACAGAACGCAGTGAACAACCAGCCCGAACAAAGTAAAGCACCGCAAGACTGAGCCACGACACCGCCAGACACGCCCAGTAATCAATCGGCATCGCAGATGAACGAAAACCCGCATCCGGAAAGGTCGATTTCGTCGCCCCGCTGATCGGAGTCAGATGACCAAACGTAACCTGATTCCACACAAGGTACGGACAAAGCACAACCAGCGTCACAACACCCCACATCACCGGATAAAATGCCCGGCTGCGATGAACCCACAACAGATACAAACCCATAGGCGCAAGCAAAAACACCATGTCCAACCGTGCAAGCACCAGCAGCCCCGACGCAAGCCCAAGCCCAATAGACGCACGATATGTAGCTTCATACGCAGCGAACCCGCGCAGAACGACCGCCAGCATAAGCACCGCAACACCCGCCTCCGACAGCGCCGTACCACGCAAGGCATGCAACCAGAACACCCCGCAGACAAGCGCAATCACCGACCACCGCGATGCCCGCCGCCAGGCAAAATCCGCCAGTAGCAGCGTCGCCAGCAACACGAGCACACGGTTCAGAACAAGCGCAGCATCAAAATACGTCTCAGTATCCGAAGTAAAATACGCCACCGGCGTCAACATCCACGCCCACAGCGGATGATACCCATTCGTCCGCAGCACCCCGTTAAACGTACTCCCATCACCCGCAGCAAGATGGTCAGCCACCACCAGATAGAAAAATGAATCATCCACAACCCGAAAAAGATCAGACCGGACCGCCACGGCTGCGTCAAACCCCCACACCAATACAATCAGCCCAGCCACCCACAAAGGCAGTTTCAAACCACGATACGCATCAGTGCCACAATCTGTCACTTGGAATCAACCACAAAATAGCCCAAAACGATAGTCCACAACACATAGGGTGCGTCCCGGATGCACCTTCTTTTTTCCAGAAGCAGCGATGTCGCCGAAGCCACCTTACTCCCTCCATACTAACATACGCCATACTCGATCAAATTGCAACTATATTTTTGGTATTTTTTTGGCCACACCGTCGCAAATTGCTGTAACCCCCGGCAGGGCCTGTTGTTGGGCCGAACTGGTATTTTGAAAAAAGTTTCGATCGATGAAGAGCGTCGCTCGTTCCGACTCCCGAAACCGTGCGCAAAATCCAGCTACGCCCCCATTTCAACTCCCGCCACTTGCGGTTGTTCGTTTCACTCAAATATCACTGACGCACACTGGCTTTCAGTTCGCCCATTAGGTGATCAACATTCTTGAGTGATCTGTCTCGGTGCATCCATACAAAGTCTTGAGTAGCAGAATAGATGAATCGTTCAGCGGTCCCGCAAGTACAAGCATTCGTTTGACCTACGAGTTCTGCGGACGCCTCGCATGTTAACTCGGCCCTGTCGAACAAGCCCGCAAGAGTCATGCGACGAGACAATGGTAATCGAACGATGCTGTTCAGCATTCCGAAACCTGGCAGATTACATGGAAAACCGGGCGGCTGACCGATCCAATCCAGCGTCACAGGACGGTCGGAACAAACAAAATCGGATGCGGATTCGTTGGCGATGAGCAAGAACCAATTTCGTTGCGCCAATAGCTCAAGAATAATATCGAAACTGATAAGCATGGAATCAAGTTCAAATTCTATCGGTGTCTCGATGCTGAATTCGTCCCGTACAACGAACTCCTGCATGGTCTCATAGTCCATACTGTCATCTACCTTAACGCCGTCCTTACGCATCAACTCCAAGTGTGCCTTAAATGTCTCCTGCGATGAGACCAATTCTCGAAGACACATTTTATTGAGCTTCTCAGCCAGCACTCTTGTCACTCCTCTGGCACCTGGTACACGAACCGCCATAAGCGCAACAAAGTTTAGGAGAATGCCGCGTTCCTCGTCTGATTCAGGAAGATTTTTAGACGCCAGAATTTTCCGCAAAACTGGTGCAGCTAGGCTCTCAATCTTTCCCATCGCGTGCTCGATTTCGTCCGGGTCATCCGTAGTTTCCTCACTATATCGGTAATAATTACGACGATGAGCCGCTTTCGTTGGCGAAGTTGTCCATTGTCGTTGCTCGACTTTGTCTAGCACCCAGATCTTGTTTCGCTTCCCTTCCTTGCTTGCGAAGTTTGTGAGGTAAAACTGAGGTATGTAATGCTGTCTCATGAGATAACCTTACTACACATATCTCTTCCCTGCCAACACAATATCGCTCGGTTACATTGAGGCAAGAAAGGGGGTCAGCGATGAAGGTTGGGGGAGTCGGACGTCGTTTTTCCGGCAATTCCTACAAGTTGATCCTCGCACGCGATTCCAAAGTGTCACTGGTGACTTATCCACCAGTGCTTTCAGCCCCAGCGCACCCGGAACAGCACCATCAACCCAGCCGCCCAGCCAGGCATCTACAGACAGCCATATCCCACAGTCTCACAACCTGTCACACCGCCTCAGCCACAAAATGGTCCATAAAGCGACGCAGAATCTGGTCCGCCTCAGGACTTGCCAGAGGATTCTCACGCAAAGCATCAAACTCATCATCCTCAGGCATATAAATATCCTGATAGATCGCCAGCCGTTCGACCAGGTCAGGAGCAGTCATCTCAACATGAAACTGAGTACCATAAATCGGCCTCCCCGTAATCCGAAAAGCCTGATTCCTGGAAAGCGCCGAAGTCGCAAGCTCCACCCCTCCCTCCGGGAGTCGATCCACATGGTCATGATGTCCCATATTCGCAAGAATCCGCTGCGGAAATCCAGCAAACAGAGGGTCCTCCATCCCAGCTGCCGTAAGCTCCACCTCGTGCGTACCAACCTCCGCCCGCGATTCATCCGTCACAAGCGACCCGCCCAATACGCGCGCAATAAACTGATGCCCCCAGCAGGCCCCAAACAGCGGCATCCCCTCATCGCAAATCTTCCGCACAAGCTCCACCATTGGCTGAGTAAACTCGTATTCCTGTGTAGCCGTATATATTCCAGCTCCACCGATCATCACCGCATCAAACTCAGACACTCGCTCCCAAGATGGCACAGCCTCATGAACGATCGACACCGATTCCAGCTGCTCGGAATCCAGTCCGCAGCGATCCACAAAGCACCGATGCTCCTGCGCACGAACATCTTCGCGCTCGCGCACCTGAATCAGGAACACACGTTTGCTCGTCCCGACCCCGTTATTCATGCGTGTTTTGCTCGTTCCGACCCCGTTATTCATGGGTGTAGGGTGTCCGCTCATGAGTGCATGGTGTCTGCTCGGTCACTCCAGCATTCCTCCGCTTCTTCCAGTTCCGTCTTTACTTCCTCAAGTTCAGCTTTAAGCGACCTGGCGGCTTCCGGATCCTTGTAAATCTTCGGATCACCGAACCTTTCGTTTAGCACTTCAATTTTCTCCTCCAGTTCGAGAATCTGCGCCTCGATCTGTTCGATGCTCAGACTGTCATATTTGGACGACTTCCTGTGTCCGCTGCCACTTGAATTTTGCTGCTTTGTGGCTGCCTGATTTTGTGCGGCCTTGTCTTTGGAGACTGCCTTCTTGCGCGCCGTGTCAGCCCGGCGCGATTCCCAGGTTCGGACGTAATCGGAGTAGTTGCCGTCAAACACCTCGTGGCCACCGGGTCGCAAAACGAGCAGATGATTGACGATCTGATCGAGGAAATATCGGTCGTGGCTGACGACGATGAGCGTGCCGGGAAAGTCCGATAACGCCTCCTCCAGTGCTTCCCGGGAGGGGATGTCCAGATGGTTCGTTGGTTCATCCAGCACCAGCACCGACGGATTCGAGAGGATCAGCCGAAGCAGGCGAATGCGCGATCGCTCACCACCGGAGAGCAGGTTGACGGTTTTGAAGACATCCTCGCCATAGAAGTGAAATCGCCCAAGGAGGGATCTTTTCTGGGTCTCGTTCAGGTCCGGGCATATGTCGTGGATGCACTCCAGGGCGGTTTTTTTCGGATCAAGCGCCCCGGTATCCTGGGCATAATAGCCCACCTCACCCCGCGTATCCCACTCGAAGGTCCCCGAATCCAATGCCAATTCGTCCATCACGATCTTCAGGAGGGTCGATTTTCCTACGCCATTTGGACCCGTGATTCCAAATCGCTGCTGCCCCTGGATCTGAAATCGGACGCATTTCAGAACTTCCCGACCGTCGAAGGCTTTGGCGATGTCATCCACACGAAGGACGGTGCTGCCATCCGTTTGAACCCCATCGAAATTAAGCTTCACACCCTTCCTGTTGCGGGCGACCTCTGTGACAAATTCGCCTGCCTTCTTGCGACGCTCAAGACGCGTTCGCCGACCCTGCGCCTCCTTTGTCCGCTGGGAGGCCATGTGTTTGTTGATGAAGGCCTGCTCCTTGGCGATGAATGCCTGGTCCTTCTCGAACTGCCGTTCGGCGGTGAGTTGGTTGTTTGCCCTGGTCTCCAGATAGGTTGAATATCCACCGGCGTAGCCTGTCGCCCGCCCGCCTTCGACCTCCACGATCCGATCCACCACATGATCCAGCAGATATCGGTCGTGCGAGATGATGATCGCACCGCCTCTGTAGTTTGACAGATATTTTTCCAACCAGCGGACCGCGTCTATGTCCAGATGGTTTGTCGGTTCATCGAGCAGGAGAAAGCTCTGATCCTCCAGCAGCAGCTTCGCGAGGGCTGCCCGACACCGCTGGCCGCCTGAGAGGGCGGTCATGGGCAAGCTCCAGTCGGACTGGATGAACCCCAGTCCGCCAAGGACTTCGCCCAGGCGTTTCTGCATATCGAATCCACCCGAGCTTTCGAACCGCGAGCGAATGCGGTCGTAGTCGTGCATGAGCGAATCGGGAGCGTCTGGTGCTGCCATCTTGTGGGCCATTGCTTCCAGACGTCGTTCCATCTCGTATAGACCCGCAAATGCCTGAGTGACCTCTTCCTCTAAGGTGGTGTCTGTTCCGAGATCGAGCGACTGGGCGAGATATCCGATTTTGACGCTTTTTGAGCATATGACCTCACCCGTGTCCGCCTCCAGCTCTCCTGTGATGATCCGGAATAGCGTCGTTTTTCCGCATCCGTTCGCACCGACAAGTCCCACCGTTTCGCCGGATCGAAACTCGGCTGTCAGGCCATTGAGCACGATCTGCTCGCCGAACTGTTTGGTCACATTTCGCACTAAAATCAAAACGCACGCTCCACCGACAGACAAACAGACAAATCGCCAATATGGCACACCGAAACCCACCGAGATCCGTCAGCATAGCAGATTCGCGAGCCAATCGGAATCGCCTCTCTCTGCGAGGGCTATCTCGGGGGGGTGTGGCAGTTTTGGCGGGGATGGGTCACAACGATCCGGCGGAGTTTTGCATGTAGCCCTGTCGCCCTCGGCTGGGTTCACTGGCGGGGGGGTGGTGTTTAACGGCCACAGCCGGGGGCGGCTACGTTGAACTGCCACAGCCGAGGGCGGCTGTGCTACATTTACTGCCGCAGCCGGGGGGTTACGCTGAACTGCCACAGCCGGGGGCGGCTGTGCTACATTAATGGCCACAGCCTGCTACATGTTCTCTCTTGTTCAATATTCCCTGCCACTGCTGTCCTGCCCCCGATATGTAGCGCCATAGCATTCTGCTTGACGTCCGGCTGGCAGGCGTTTAGGGTTGGCGGATCGGTAAAATCTGGACTTTTAATACTGGGGACGTGGTTATGCGAAGACGTAAACGGAAGATCAACGCTCGGATGCTGGCAACCCTTTGCGGGGCTGGCACCGTGTTTCAGCTCGGCGGGTGCGACCTTGGTCAGATTACCACAACGACGACCGTCGATGGGAGACAGGCCATTATATCGCTGGTCCGGGGCGCGATCCTTACTCCTCTCGATGCCCTCATTACTGAGGCGATCAACCGCGCTTTTGAGTCCTGATCGTGCTTTTTCGTCCTCAGCATGCAGCATGCCGGTACGCATCATGACAGAACGCATCATGACAGACCATGCATCATGACAGAACGCCTTATGATTGTGCGACTTATGGATTGTGCGACTTATGGATTGTGCGACTTATGGACTGTGCGACTTAATGACTGTGCGACTTATTTGACTGTGCGACTTATGACAATGCAGAACAAACCATGACATCATGTTGCCGAGGCAGCTTCAGCGTTCCACGCGTTTTGGCTGATCTGACTGTCGCCCTGGTGGACTGAACTGGAACCTTGCGGCGTGATACAAGAATCTGTGATCCGAACAACCATGAAAAGAACGTACGCAGCAGTCCTGATAACGATGTTTGTCTGTGCAGTCTCCACAGTCCTGGCTGACAGCGTGACGACGAGTGACGGAAGCACCCTGGTCGGAAAAATAGTGCGCCTCTACGGGGGTAAGCTGACGATTGAGACCAAGATCGCGGGTCTTCTGGAGATCGACGCGACAGAGATCGTTAAAATCGTCACCGACGAACCGATGAATGTTGCATTTTCGACGGGTGACAAGCTCGTTGGTCATATGACGCCTTCGGGTGATGGTTCCATGATGAAATCAGCCCTCGGCGAGATTTCGGTCGATGCTACAAAGGTGACGTCGATGTGGGCTGTGGGTGAGGAGGATCCGGTCGTACTCGCTGTTCGCGAAGAAACCAATGCTGAGATCGAACGGCTTAAGCCCGTGTGGACGTTCGACGTTGAGGCTGGTGGTGTGATGACTGAGGGCAACACAGAGACGCTGGTCGCTCATGGTCGTCTGGACGTGAAGCGTAAAACGACTGAGGATTTATTGCACTTCTACCTGACTGCTCAATATACTGAGCAGAACAAATTACGCACTGTGAACGAATACCGTGGCGGGATCCGGTTTCGTCAGGATCTTGCTGAGCGCTGGTACTGGTATACGCGTCTTGAGCTGGAATTCGACGAATTTGAAGGTCTGGACCTGCGTACGACCGTGGCGGTTGGTGGTGGATATTTCTGGTTGAAGGAAGAGCATCACGAGCTGGCGACGTCGGTCGGTCTTGGCTATCGTAATGAATCGTACACTTCCGGGCGTACGGTGAACGATGCGGTTCTTGACCTGACGCTGGATTATCGGCTTGACTTTTTGCCCTGGGGTCAATTTACGCATCAGACGGTCTATCTGCCGGACTTTCAGGACTACGGTAACTACCGCCTGGATGTTGACAACGCGTTGGTGGTCCCGTTTGCTAACGATCGATGGAAGTGGAAGATGGGCATCCGGCACGAGTACAACTCTCGCCCACAGAGAGGCCTGGAGCGTCTGGACAACACCTACTACACGAGCATGGTCGTCAGCCTGAAGTAGCAGATTTCAAGCCGACAGATTTCAAGCCATCTGCCGCTGAGCTGCCGCAATCGACGCCTTGCTGGTGTGTGCGGGATTCGGGGCGTCTAAGGGTATCGTGTATCGGGGGTTCTGTTTATCGGGGCGTCCGGTTTTCTGCCTTGCGTTGGTTCAGCCTTGGTATGTGCAAGTCATGCAGTGTAGGCTGGTGTTATCATCCTGTGTAGGCTGGTGGTAGTGGTGCTGCGTCTTCGAGGAGTGCCATCAAGATCATGGCTGTGCCAAAATTTTTCGATCGTGGGAAGACGCGATCGTTCCAGGTTCCATCAGGATCGCGTGTCCGTAGGATCACTTCGAGAAATCGCTTTCGCTCGGCTGGGCGATCCTTCTCGGGGAGCATCTGGATCGCCTGGGCTGCATATCGATGCCCGAAGTAGAAGTAGTATGGAGCGACGCCATAGGGTGCGGTATGCGTTCCCGTTTTCTTTCTGCGTTTCTCAAGTTCATCCCAATGTGTATGAAATGCGTCGAGCGATGCCTGGACGTCTTTCACTGACCCCGCTCCCAGGAGTCGGATCGTCGTTTCCGCGATGCATGAGCGTGCGATCGAGCCTGGCAGGAGAGCGTGAATGCTCTTTCGGGGTTCCTTTGTGAAGCGTCCTGTGTAGAGGAAGGCTCCGTCATCTTTGCGGCTTGCGAGGAGGCATTCACGGGCCTTTGCGAACACATCCCCGGAAACGGTCATCCCGCGTGCCTTTGCCATCATGAGGGACTGGACCACTGACGACGTGACGAACACTGCATGTCGCTTTCGTGTCGCATAATTCCATCCACCGTCGTCTAGCTGCTCGGTGATGAGTGTTTCTGTCAGCCGTGGGACCCAGCGTTTGACTGCCTCCGTATGCCTGCCTGCCCGGTCCGCATTTAAGAGGTCACAAAAAAACAGCAATGCGTATGTATGACCCCAGACGCGGACGTCGTAGCGGTCCTCTGTAGAAGTCGACATCAGGCGGTCTCCCAGATGATCGAGAATGAACGCTACGCCTTTATCAATCGCAGCCGATGCATTTTTCTGATCTGCCGTGGTCGCATGAAGCAGTGCTGTCGAGACGATTGCTGTTCCACCAATGCGATACCCTACGGGGATTTTTCCTCGAACGCGATAGACCCCTTCGTATGGCCAATCTCCTTCGGATTCCTGCATTGTCAGCAACTGATCGACCGCCACACGGACGAGGTCTGACGACCTGGGTGTCTCATCCGCCAATAGAGCAGGTGCCAGTAGTGAACATGTGAGCATCGCCGAGATAATATGGGGCATGATGTGTCCCTCTACGCCGGACCAATGTGATCATTCTGCAGGGCCATCGTATGGTATTTTCCGCCGAGATCGAAGTATAAAACGGGAAAATAGTCGTCCGTGGACCTGCCTGAGTCGCAGTGACTTTATTGCTACCGAGTCACTTCGTCGGAGATTCGACTGGGGTATCGCTCTTCTGTGGAACTTCCTTTTTGCTGGGGGTTTCGTGTTTTTTCCGGAGGGATGCGGCCAGTCTTGCATTGCCCGCTGCTTCCAGAGATATGCAGTAGGCGTCCAGGACTTCGGTGCGGAGCTTCGGGTCGTCGGTGGGTTTGATCTGCTCCCAGGCGATGCGGAGGTGTCCTCGGCCTGAGGCTGGTGCGTTGGTGCGGGCGTAGATCTGCCCGCACATGAGTCGCGAACGGATGTGAGAAATGCGTAATCGAAGTCGGCCATTCAATTCTGACGATTTCATTGCAGCTTCTCGGGATTTGTCGTGGTTTCCAAGGTCGAATTCGGACTTTGCGATGCTAAAATACGCCATCGCCATTCCCCAGGAATCGTTGAGTGGTTTCGACAGTTCGAGCGATTTCTGATAATGGAGAAGTGACGCAGCTGGGTCGTCCTTGATTTTTCGCCCTGCGCCGAATTCTGCTTGCCCTTGTCGAAATTGCTTTTGCTCTGACGGGCTCCAGCTTCCGAATGAGGCTGCGTATTGGGAAAAGATCATTTCATTGAACGCGCGATCCGCGAGTTTTGCGAATTCCAGGCCTTTCCGAAATGAGTCGCGCGCGTCGGATTCGCTTTTTCCATCTTCGATCATTTTGAGACCGCCCTCGAGATAACTGTCTACAAATGAGAGGACGTTATCGGGGTGTCGCCGCATGGTTTCGACGATCCAGTCGGTATCGCCATCGGCGAGCATCTTCTCAAGTCTGGGGCGGGCCATGACATCCTCACCAGCCAGTGTTGTGGTAGCGATTGTGGCTGATATGAAGGACGGTATCAGGCAAGTCAGGGTGAGACCTTTTCGTAGTGCATTCATCAGCTGGTATTCCAATCTGTTGGTATGTGGTTCTGCTATCCGGTACCTGTTTTCTGGATTGATCAAATAGGATTATGAGGACTGTGGCCAAAGCTTCCTGAGTTCGTCGGACGCCCGCTGGATATGCTCCCTTGCGACCGGGAGGTCCTTCAGTGCTTCTTCGTGGTAGCCGTCTGTGGCGATGGACCAGACGCGTGCGAGGAGTCGTTCGCCGGTGGCGACACCGTCCCAAACCTTCACATAGTCGGAAAACCCTACCATCTGAAGAAAATCTTCGCGCAGGTCGACAAGGTCGAAAAAGTATCCGCTGAGCAAGGTATCAATCTCGTGACACAATTCCGATCGAGACAGTCGCTCCCTTGCGTCGTCGATGCTGTTCACACTGATGCAGATATGGTTAAGCGTCTCCGTTACCGCGGTCGCGGTTGGATGTTCGTGCTGTGCATCTTGTGAATTCACAGTTACGGATTTTGCGGAACGCGTGAGAAATCCGCCCACTGCAATGATGAACATGCCGCAACCGAACAGAGGCCAGGCTTTCGGTTCTGTATCAGGGTTCCCCTCAGACTTCTTCTCGATGCGTCCGGTATCTGCTGGATTGTGAAACCCAGCTGCTCCGACGGATGCGAAACAGACGCCGATTGTGAGAAAGATATTTGCAATGATTTTCATGCTTTCACATTCCTCAGAGGCTCATAGAGACCTTGATGACCGCGTACATCACTTCTACAACGGCGTCGCCCACGATAAGACCCGCCGCAAAGGGTACGCCTTTATCCTCGGTGAATCTTGCCCCTTTCCAGCGTCGCAGGAGAACGCACGCGATGCCCCCAAGACCAAAGACCGCCATATATTCAAAGGGGAGATACAACGACAATCCGACCATGACGCCGAGTCCTGGTGACACCAGTATGGAGGTCAGAAGTCCCAACGCTGCTCCGGTGAGGTATTTCCCGAGCGCGATATCACCAGACTGTACGATTCTGATCGCACCTTGCAGAGCGCCCGCCTGAGGAGCCCCCAAGGGTGGAACTCCTTTCGGAAGACTCGTTTCCGAACCGCCCGCCATTAGAAAATCATCATAAATTGAGGGGTCGTTTTCCGCGACGGAAGCCTGTTCCGCCCGGTCGTGGAGAATTTTGGCTTGATCCGGGCCAAATGCATACGCTTCCCAAAGCACGATCACGATGGCCACTGAAAACGCCGGACCTATCCAGCAGGTAGCGATTTGTGCTATCTGCTGCCGGATGGGACGGCTGCCGACGAGATATCCGGTCTTGAGGTCCGTCATCATGTCAGCACACATGGATGTGGCGACGCAGATGGCTGCTCCGATCGTTACTGCCGGGACGATAAATTCATCCCCGGTCCCCATGATGCCCATCATGATGGCTATGGCGATCAGTGCGAGTCCTGACAGTGGAGACCAGTCGGTTCTGCCCGTGGTCTGGGCAACGACAAGCCCGGCCACCCATAGCCATACCCCGCCCACGACCGTCACCAGCAGTGCAGTCCCCCAGGAAACGTGATCGCCCCCGGAAAGCTTGGTTGCAAGCAACATGAGTACGCCACCTGCCAGCAGTCCGCCATTCAAAACGCTGATGGGGAGTTCCTCTCGAACGCCGCTGCCGCCTGCCCCCTTTTTTAAGCTGCCAAGCGCGCTCTTCAGCGCTGGGGCGGCAAGAATAATCCCTGCCACAGCTCCGCCCAGGATCATCCCAATGCCGACATTGCGAGACGTGAAATGGCTGAATGCGTCGACGAAGGCTTCGCTGAGTTTGTGACTGTCGACACCAGTTTCCCTGAACCAGAGATCGTATCCTCGGTATTTCGCAGGCACCCAGCCAAGCCATAGACACGCGGGAATCAGAATCCAATAGTTGAGCAACGTACCATAGAGAACAACCAGTCCTGGGCGTCCGGCCAGAAAGCCCGCGCCGATACTTAGCAAACTGATTGCGAATACGGAGCTGAATCCTGGCGGAATGAAAGAAAGGTGCTTCCCAAGATGGAGACTCCCTGCAAGCAGTGGAGCATCCAGCGGAAAGTGCTTCAACCCGGAGACCGTCGCGGCGATTGCGATGCCAACGACCAGCAGAATCGCTTTCTGGACGCCTGCACCCGGAGATTTCAGGATCGACGCCACGGCTGTCCCCTCGGGGAAGCGAAGCCGCTCGTAGTCGATGATCTGCTTTCTCAGCGGAATGATCATCACCACGCCCAGCAGCGAACCAGCCGTGGCAGCCAGTATCAGGGCGGTGTAATCGATATCTTTGGACATCCCGAGTATGAACAGGACTGGGACGGTAAAAATGACGCCAGCGTTCACCGTGTTTACGGCCGAGGCTACGGTCTGGAAAATGTTGACCTCGAGGATCGATCCCTTTCGCATCAGCCCGCGCAGGATTCCGAAGCCCATGACAGCCGCAACGGTCGATCCAACGATGGTGAAACCGATTTGTAACCCCGCAAAGCATATTCCTGCGTTCAGGACCAATCCGACAAGCACAGCCAGGAAAATGCTGGAAAACGTAAGCTCGCGATATTGTTTTGTGGGCGGTGGCACTGGGACCGGTCTCCTGCTTCCTGATTGCTGCTGGTTTTCCTGTATTCCTTTTTCGCCCCACGGCTGATATCAGCCGGCGTCCTGCCTGCAGACGAACCCGACTTTCACGTTCGTGGGGGTGGAAGTGTAGCGAATGATGGCAGGTGCGTGCAAGTGTGGCGGATGGATGACGTGAAATGCTGAGGAACAAAGTCTACGCTGACCGATGGGGATGGTATGTGCGATTACAGAGTGCGCGGCGTGGACCATCGGATGGGCGATCGTTCGATAGCGGGATTCGGCCCGTTCAGCCGACCCTGCGATGCGGAACCACACGCCCAACTGGATGAATCGCACCACGAGCAAGTCCGCCGGGATCAGGAGAATTGTGATGGACGTCATTGGATATAGCGTGGGAAACCGGGTAATCCGGGTGGTGGTTCGGGGGGTATGGGGTGTTGCGTGTTTGTTTGGCATTGCCATTGGCGCGGTGAGCGGTTGTGGTGACTCGGGAGCTGGCATGGCGGGTGATCCGGAATTGCCGATTTCCCGGATCGCATTTGGATCCTGTGCCAAGCAGGACCGCCCCCAGCCAATCTGGGATACGGTGATCGCAACCAAACCGGATTTATTTTTGTTCCTCGGTGACAATATTTACTGCGTCACCCAGGACGAGGAGGTTCGAGCCCGGGAATATGCAAAATTCGAGGCCATTGGCGGGTTCCGCCGGTTGAAGAAAACCTGTCCGATTTTGGCGACCTGGGATGATAATGATTTTGGTGGTCCGGATGCCGGTGGAGATTATCCGGCAAAAACAGGTTCGCAAAAGGCGTTTCTGGATTTCTTCCGTGTGGCAGAGAATTCTCCGTTGCGGAAGCAGGAGGGAATATATCGAGCGGAGACTTTTGGCCCGAAGGGTCGACGCGTACAGATCATCCTGCTGGATACGCGTTATTTTCGCGGTCCGCTGACGTATAAAAATCCGGAGTCGCCAAAGAGTGGATATGCACCCGGCAGCGACACTTCTGTCACGATGCTGGGCGAGGCGCAATGGAAGTGGCTTGGGAAGCAACTCAAGGAGCCAGCCGACGTGCGGTTGCTTGTATCGAGCATCCAGGTGATCGCGGAGGATCACGGTTTTGAGAAATGGGCGAATCTGCCGCATGAGCGTCAGCGGTTGTTCGATCTTATTAAGCGTACGGGAGCATCGGGGCTGATCGTTTTAAGCGGTGACCGGCATTTCGCGGAATTATCGGAGATGGATGCTGGCGTGGGGTATCCGTTATACGATTTGACAGCCAGCGGGCTGAATTCCGCCCGGATGAACGTTCGACTCCCCGAGGTGAATCGCCATCGCGTGAGTACGGCTACGCGCGGGCATCATTTTGGCATGATCGTCATCGACTGGGGCAGATCCGATCCTGAGATTCGCCTGCAGATTCTCGATATCGAGGGCGACATCCTGATTCAGAGGAAAATCTCTCTCAGCGACCTCAAACCCGGCGTCTGGCCATCATAATGCACTGCCCGGTCTGAGGTTTTTGCTGCTGCAACAATCGCTCATGAGCAGTAGGCCCCATCACTTTCCTGGCTGGCTTTTTGCGAAAATTATCTCCGGATCAGAGTCTGACCAATGTATTTCAATGAAAATCGTCAGGTTTGACGATAGTAGCTTGACGCGGTGGCCGACTGTTCGGCTCGCAGGTAGAGGGTTGATAGCTGACGCTTGGAGAATCACTGATGAATTGCGTGCGACGCACGATGTCGTTTTTTGTTATGGCAGGAATTGTCTGGACTACAGGATGTTCCAATCCGCCGATCGGTGGCATGGTTAATGGTGATCTGACTTTGACGGCTGATCAGGAAGCGGCTGTGGACAGTGTGGTTATGCAGATCGAAGCTGTGGCTGCCGCAATTGTGGGCATCGCGGACAGTTTCGATGGGATCGACGCGGATGGCGACACTGCATTCGGGGAATGCCCGATGGTCGACGTGGGGTTTGTGGATGGCGTTGCGACGATGACGCTTGATTTCCCTGCCGGTTGCACCAATGAGTATTACGCGGACACCTCTGCGGGTGGTGGCATCGTTGTCGTATTCGATACTGCCACACGATCTTTCGATGTGACATTCAACGATTTTATGACGAGCAGTGGTACGGTGACGGGGACCATGGCGTTGAGTTTGCAGCGCGATGGTTTGAGTGTTGCGCTCGCTGGAACTGTGGACATCGACATTTCCGGCGTCGGGGCGACTACGGGGACCATCACGTTACAGATCGACGCGGAAACGGGCGTCATGACCATCAGCGAAGCCACGCTGACATTGACGTCGCCAGACGATGCAGAGCTTGCAGTCGCCATCGAAAATCTGGTCATCAGCCCGATCGTAAACGGCAATTTCACACCAGAGGTCGGTACACTGACCTTCGAGGTTCCCAATGACGGTCCGGGACCAGATACGCTTACGATCGTCGTCACATTCGATGCGGAATCGCCCAACGATGGGACGGTATCGGTGCAGGTCGGCGGCGGCGATCCCGTGGATTATCAGCTTCCCCGGTGACCTGTACGCCTCCTGGTCCAAACCGGAACAAGCGCTTGATGATGGTTGTTATGGGACGTTACCGGTGAATATCAGCTGTAGCGCCGCAAAGTCCGAGAAGTCGACGTCGTTGTCCTTGTCGAAATCGAAACACAGGCATTCACTGGCGGTTCCGCCGCCTGGTCCCGATATGCAGGCAGCGTATCTCGCGTAGTCGTTCAGCGTGACTGATCCATCGACCTTGCCGGGGCATTCGCACTCATCGGGGATGCTGTTTTCGTTGGCGTCCAGCGACGTCTGGAATGCGAGGTCACAGTTGTCCGGGACAGTGTTGCCGTTGCAGTCGATTTCCGGATTGGCGATGATTTCGCAGGCATCACCGATCCCATTGTCGTCGCAATCGCTTTGGCCGGGGTTGAATTCGTTGGTGCAATTGTCGCATGCATCGCCGACGTCGTCCCCATCGCTATCCACCTGGTTTGCATTGGCCATCTCTGGGCAATTGTCGTTGATGCAAATGCCGTCGCCATCCGGATCGTTCTCATCGTTGGCCGAGGTCGGGCAGAGGTCGCACAGGTCGCCGACATTGTCACCGTCGCGGTCGATCTGCGCGGGGTTGCCAAGGGCGGGACAATTATCGCACACGTCTCCAACACCATCGCCATCCGCGTCGGCCTGGGTGTTGTCTGAATCGTTGACGCAGTTGTCGATAGAATCCGGGACACCGTCGCCATCCGCGTCGGCTGAGGGACCACCACTGCACAGGTCGCGGCAGAGGATCTCCGCTCCGCAGTTCTCGACGAAGCCAGTCCCCGCGCACGCCTCATCCCATTGATTTTCACAGCAGAATGGGTCGCAGGCGCAGACAAGATCCGCGCAAACCGCATCATCGCAGCCGGCCGTAGCGTTTTCCTCACAGCAATCGCTGGTCTCGATCGTCGCGTCGCCCACGAGAATATCGACCGAGGCGAACCCCGCAAACTGATCGGCGTCCAGAACCGTGAGCGTGACAGTATATGTTCCGGGCGGCAGCCCTTCGAGGGTAACTTCTCTACCTGTACCCACGTCGCCAAGCCCGCTGACGCTCCACGACAGTCCGGAGTTGCCAAGGGTGCTTTCCTCTGCATCGTAGCCTCGACCACGAAGCAGGATCAGCTCGTTGTGGAAAAACCGGTCACCATCTCCCGGGCTTGAAATGATGGCAGACGGAGCGTGTGGAAGCAGGATGAACCGCTTGCTGATGGCCATGGTTGTGTTGACGCCGTCGCTGGCGACGATGCGAATCCGCGACGTACCCGGGAATTCGTATGATGCAGACCCGGGAATGTTCAGGGTATCGACGTCATCGACCGTCAGCGTGTTCAGCCCCGACCCGTTATCCGGATGCATCGGGCTGATCGGATGCCAACTTGTTCCGTTGTCAGGACTGTATTGAATGGAATAGATGAGGGCATCGCCATCGGGGTCCGATCCTTCCCATTGCACGGTCAATGACGGCGTCTGCAACGATCCGAATACCGGTGTGAGGATGTTCACAGAGGGTGCGCCAGGTGTCACGCTTCGGTGAGCAAGGGATTTTTCGCCCTGCATAATCCGCATGCTGGCTGTGGCTGGGTCGAAGGGTACGTGTGCGGTGAATGCCTCAGTCCGGGTCATGTCGTGTGCTGAGTTCTCGCGCAACTGCACCGGCTGGGATGTGAGCAGAGCACCCGAAGCGTTGAGCAATTCGATCGTGTATCCATCACCGGGGAACATGGCGTTTTCATCGCTGAAAAGATCAGGATCGTCGACGTCCAGGAATCCGTCCGGAGCGCGATAGGCAAGGACGATCTCAGCCGTATTCTCGCTCGGTCTGACAAGCCCGACCACGGATAGTAAATCTGCTGTGTCCTCGAAGCATGTGTTGCACAGAAGCTGAGCGCCGCAACCATTGCCCTGGAATCCGATTCCGGCGCAGGCTTCGTCCCAGTTTGAATCGCTGCAGAATGGATCGCAGGCGCTGACGATCGCACAGCAGTCGCTATCGTCGCAGCCAGGCGTTCCGTTGGCCGAGCAACAGTCGCCAGCATCTTCGTTGCAACTCGGAAGGGCACATGTGGCGCACTGGTCCGCTGCACGGGCAGCGCAAACGTCGTCCCACGTTATTTCGCAGCAGAAGGGGTCATCGATACACACCGCTTCGCAGCATGTGCTGTCCTCGCAACCGGGCGACCCATTTTGAGCGCAGCAGTCACCCGCGCCCGGTCCACATGCACCGTCCGCACCTGTACCGTCCGCACTCGCAGCCTCTGTATCAGTCTGGGTGGATCGGTTCGTACTGGTAAGTCGGCCTGAGGATGCTGATCGGTCAGTGTTGACAGGTCGGTTCGCGCGGGTCACCTGGTATGCACGTCTTTGCTCTGAGATCGGTTCGGCGGCGGCAGTGGTCCCTCCGAATGGGTTCGCAAGCGCCTCCCATGTGTAATCGGAAACCCACCTTGGCCCGCAGTATGAAAGAAAATCACGCGACCCCATAGGAGGGACAGCCGTATTCGTCAATACATCGTATCCCCAGAGTCCGGTTTCGGAATCCACCGGTCCAATCGCATCGCACAACGGCGGCGGATCGTCTTCACAGGGGTCATCGCAGCATTCAGTGCCATCGCAATGCGGGTAATCGGGGTCGATATTCGGAGGACAACCACAACTGACATGCAGTCGATTCTGGTTGTGGGCAAGCTCCTGCGCGATGACACCTCCGGCGCGGGGACGATTCCACTGCGGACCCCACCCTCCGCTGTCCATCTTCACGAAGGACGTTCTGCCCGGTCTGTACGCCATCCCGCCCGGACCGCCAGCAGCCGACGGATCAATCATGCCCATATAGAATTCATTCAGGCCGCACGCGAATGGAAACTGTGTGAACCACTGAAATGTCAGAATCGTGACAAGGATCACATCCTCATCGTCGTCATACTCAAAGGAATCGAGGTAGGGGTGCGGAATCGGTCCGAAAAACTCGCAACATTCCAATTCCTCAAGCACGAAATCGGTCGCGTTGACGCGAACTTCCGCGACAGGCCACATCGACTCGAAGCGATCGATGATCTCCCAGAAATCAGGTTCCGATGCTCGATAGATACCGCCATCGGTGGAAATCGGGATGGCGAAAATGCACGTCGGTCCGACAGAATCAAACGTCACCAGCCGGTTGATGGTGTTGTTCCCCGAATTGGATTCCGGCGACGACTGGTTGGGGTTGATAACGGCTTGCAGATCGATCGTTCCGAATCGCCACTCCTGCGGCAGGCGGAACTCGAACACCTCACGCGTATCTCGATCGACCGCCGCACCTGCAGTAACGAACACTGTCTCGCGCCGGGCACGCAGCGGTGACCCTGGCAACGGACTCCCATCACGCGTCCCACGCAGCTCGGCGAATACAACAGGTCGATCCTGCGTGGATGTCGGAAACGCTCGCACCACGGTCGGTTTTCCCGCGACCAGTGTGAGGTTCGGATCGGTCGGAATTGTCTGAAGAACCTGCGTTACTTCCAAGCCCGCCCAGCTTAGGTCCGGAAGCGCTTTGCTGGCATCCTTCCTGACACGAAAAATCGACGACTCGGCGAAGTAAATATAGTCGTCGTTCTGTTGCAGCGATGTGGGGAAGTTGAGACTGGCTGCCATGGTCGTGGTCGCTCCGCCAGTCTTCGGGACGCGCTGAACAAGTCCATTGGTGCCGCCGGTAGACTGCGCCCAGTAGACGTTGTCATCGTCGACAACCATGCTCAGTATTTCGGGGTTGCCACTGTTATTGTGTAGTGTTGCGAGTGCAGTACCGTCCTGGCGTACTCGGCGGATATCTCCATTGCCCTCTCCCCAGAACAAGAATTCCTCATCATGGAATTGTGCAGTGTTGAGGGTGAGATGGACGGGTGCGTCGAGGGCGCCTGTGATGTTTGTGGGTGTACCGGTTTCGTCCTTGGACCTGCGGCTGATGACCTGGGTGTTCCCGGGGAGTCCAACAAGCCAGTACACGTCGCCCAGGCTGTTTTTTGTTATGGCGATTTCACTGATTTCGGCGAAAATGAAGTGTCCCTGATAGAGCGTCGGTGCCCCTCCGCTCTTCGGTGCGAACTGTATGCCGTCATCGTCAACCCACCAGATCCGTGATTGATCTACTTCGAAATCTTTGACAGTTCCCGAGGCTGTTGCGAGCGTCTCGACTACGCCACCAGCCACCCATAGACGTTTGATGAGGTCGGGGTTGGGTTCCTGATCCACGAAGTAGATGTATGCATTATTGTACCGCAGGAGCGTCGCGCGCGGCGTGCATAACGTACCATCAAGAATCGTCGTGGTGAAACCGGACGTTCCTGCGGATTTTTTATTGATCCTGCCCGGTCCAGCGCCCCCAAAGCAATCCGGACCAGGTAAGACACTCCAGTACAGCTTGCCATCAGCGTACGTCATCGACGATGTGGACGTGTTGGCAACCACTTCATGCGCAGCGGAAGCGACTCCGCTGACAGCCACCAAAATCAGAAAAACCAGCTGCAGTTGGCAGCGTGCGACATATTTCCTCAAAAGACACGACAGACACATATCTGGATACCCCTTACTCCTGAACTTTTCCGCCTGGAATTGAATCCTCCCCTTGAAATCCTTCGCCGTTGCTCGCGACAGCGGGATTACTCATGATTTTAGGTAACTCCCCGGCTATTTGCAACGAGCGAACAAATTGAAGTGATAATTTAGGGCCAGTGCTGCATCAGTAACCAGCATTACGATAACCGCGTGCGATGGTCCGATTCGTGTTTAGTCGATTGTTGTTGACTTCGACGCGACGAACAAGATCTCGTAATCGTCCAGATCAACATCGCCATCGGTATCCAGATCTGCATTGACATCGACGGGGCAGCTTCCCGGGGGCGGGTTGCCAACGCCCGAAAAGCATGTCTGAAACAGGCGGAAATCATGCAGGTCGAGCAGGCCGTCGCCGTTCAGGTCCACCGATGGGGCGCTCGCGTTGATCGTGATATTTGTGGCATTGTAAATCACTTCGTAATTGTCCGGGACCACGATCGAATCGAATGTCCCGATAACCTGCGACCCCGTCAAAATCACGAACGAATCTGTGGAATCGGGAACAAATCCGTCGATCAGCTCGACGTTTAATGCACCCGCAAGGTTGGCCGTTCCCGTGACGGTCAGGACGTCGAACATCCCGTCATTCACGCCACCGATTTCAATATGCAGCGATCCGCTCACGCCCTGTGTATAGTCGCCATCGATGGTGAGCTCGCCGGCGGAAAACCCGGGCATCACCTCGCCGCCGTTATTCTCGACGTCTCCAATAAGCGAACCGGTTCCAATCAAGGAACCACCATCGAGGGCGAATGGATCGCTGGTGCTCAGGTCGAGTGTGGTACCCGCGTTGATGATGGTATTGCCGGTAGTCTGAGTGAAGAGGGCTGTGGTGATTTCGAGCGTACCCTGCTGGACGTCAATGGTTCCAGAGTTGTTGATGTCTACGTTCTGCAGGAGCGATGTTCCATCGTTGGCCGTTCGCATGATCATGCCCGCGTTGTTGATCGTGCGATTCGTGACTGTCCTGAAATCGTATTGGAAATCGATCACGCCGGTCGACGAATTGTCGATTCTGCCGCTACCGCCCAGCGAGAAACCACCCACGAAGGTCATGAGTCCGTTGTTGATGAACGGTCTCGAGAGGGTCCGGGCGTTGCTGGTGGGGTTGATTGTCGTGTTTCCGTCGGAGATTATGGTCCCGCCGGCGAAAATATTCCCATTATTCCAGGTAAACTGGTCGGCGATATTGATCGGGCTTGAACCGCCAAGAAGCGAGTTTCCATTCAACAATCGCAATGTGTTGATATTAACCGGTTGCCCAGTGTCGAAATACAGGGACGAACCGTTGAAATTCACCTCAATCGTGACAGTGTCGAAGCTGATTGCCCGGTCCGTAGGCGACTCGATACGCAACACGCCACGCTCAACTCTCAAATCGTTTCCGTAGTCAATGATGTTGGCATCGGGGGCGAACGTCCAAGCGCATCCATCACAGTAGATGGAATCGGATATGTCCACACTTCCGTGACAGGTGCTGCTGTTCGCCGAGAGCACAAGCGACTCCGCCGTCATGGTTGACGGCGTTTGCAGATCATGGCCTGCTCCGGCAAATTTCAGAATCGCACCAGGGTCAGAGAGGATATCACCGGTGTATGTACTGCCTCCGGCCAGTGCATGGGTGGCAAAGCTGAGCGTACCCGTCTGATTGTGAAACAATCCGTTGTTGATGATCTTGCCACTGATGCTGATTTCACCATCGCCGGAAGTACGCAGGACGGTCTCGCCATTGTTATCGAACACACCGCCGCCAATACCGCCGCTGTTGAATGGCATATTGACCACAACGCCGGGGTAGATGTTCACACGTCCCGCACTGCTCATGCCAAAGGCAGAATTGAAAACGGCTTGGTCGGTGATGTTCAGGATGCGATTGAGGTTTCTGGAGCTGCTGGTGGCATTGAAGACCACCGGGCCGTTCGCAGTCATGGCACCCCCCGCCCGAAAGCTGCCATTGGTCCATGAAAAGTTGCCGCTGACGTTGATCGGGTTAGGCCCCCACAGTGTCCCTTTGGTCATCGTGAAATCCTCGACGTTTACCGGTTGTCCGGTGTTGAAATCAACTTGTCCGGACGATTCACCACCTGTCGTGATCGTGATGGTCTGAAGGTCGATCGACGCGTCGGCGGGTGCGAGGAAGTTCACCCTGCCTCGTTCGACATAAAGGTGATCGCCGTAGCTGATGATGTTGGCATCCTCCGCGAAGGTCCATATCGCACCGGTTCCATTGATGGTATCTGAAATGTTCACGGTCCCGTGATCCATGCTCGTTCCACTGATAAATTCGACCGTGTCTGCCACGAGGGTGGACGATTGCGTCAGTGTGTGGTTTCCACCAAAACCCAGCGTGGTTCCCTCATCACCGAGCAGATCACCTGTGTGCGTGCTGGCGCGACTCAGTACCAGCTCACCGGTTTGAACATGGATCACGCCGGAATTGTCGATCGGCGTCAACACCGATGCAGTACCATCACCAGCGGACCGTATCAGCGCACCATCGAGATCGATAAGTCCACTGCCACCGTCAAAAATGGCAGAGTCGCCCTCGTAGGTGTAGGTCGCAGATGGGCGAATGGTAATGTCGGCTCCGCTTTGCAGGACAATACGCGGACCACTGGAGAATGAATCACCGCTGAGAAGCTTGAGTTCTCCGTTGACCAGGCTTACGGAACTGGTCGAGAGACTCACTCCTTCGCCAACCTCCGTCACGCCATTGCCATGAATATCGCCATCCTTCCATATGAATCGACCATCGATGTACAGACGATCATTCACGGTCAACGTCGATCGACCCTCCATCTGAAAATCACCCTGAATGAACGAGTTCTCATCGAAGTCCAGATCAGGACGCGGGAACTGCGCGGGAAAAACCGCACCCGCCATAATGAAATTCTTGAAACACCCCATGTTACGCAGAACGGTGTCCTCCTCCTTATAGACAACGGTTACCACGGACGCATCATCCGGGATGCACACACTGTCACCATCCTGCGGAATGATCCCCTCCTCCCAGTTACTGCTTAATCCCCAGTCAAACCCCTCGGGCGGATCAGCCTCAGTGAAGAAATGCTTCATCTCCTGACAATCATCGGGGATGAAATTGACATCGCAATCCTCGCTGAACCCCTCGTTGATGTCGCACTCGTCAGGCCGGAGGTTCCCATTGCAGTCAGTCGAAGACTCCACGCACTCCGCAAGCGCGTTGCACGGCGAAACGATGTAGGAACACGCGCCGCCAAACGTTCCGGTGTGTGAGCAGTCGATGTCGCAGATACCCATCTGCCCCGTATTGTTGCAGTCGAGAATCTCGAACGGGCCATAGGTTGCAAACTGCTCGGACCAGGTTCCAGTCATACCACCCGGAACAGACCCGGAATTGTCTCTGGCTTTGATACTGAGGTACCACTCCCCAAGGCCCGGTGCAGGTGCAGTACCTTCTATCCTGCAACGATCCGTCGTCCGCACAAACTCGATGAACTCGTCCGGTTCTTCACCAGCAGGGTTCTGCGTCAGAACCCAGCTGTAACGGTTTGCGCCGGTAACATCATCACTGGCAGCATCGAATTCAAATGTAATGCAGGGCAGTGATCCACCGATCCCCACCGGATGCGTCGGTGAGAACAAACCCGATACGAGTCCCGGCGGTTCTGTATCTTCAGGGAAGGAACTCACATAGGCATCACCACCGACATTGTACGCCGTCGCCCAGAGGTCCGCCGCATGGGGCGGATACTCAACCCGGAACGCGTCAATGAACGCCGCAACCGTGGTGGGTTCACGCTCGTATGTGACGAAGAAAATCTCCTCAATCCCAAGGCACATCAGATCGAAAACCCCGTCCCGCGAGACTGTCCCCACGTCAGGATCGTCGTCATGATCGTCCTGCGTTTCATCCTCGATATCCGTCAGAAGGGCAGCCACAAATCCTTCCGTCGTGAGAGGATTCTGGAAGGTATTATTGCAGGTGCGGGGGCTTTCGTGTGATAGCGGAAACAGGGCAGTGAAGGGTGTCCCGTCATCAAAAGTATATCGATTCGGAAAATCGCGCGTCACGACGTCAGCCAACCAGTCAGGCCAACCTTCAGACCACGCATCGTTCTGGTTTTCAGAGCACCAGAGACAATGACCACAGTCGTCAGGCGGATTGGTGTCGCAGTTCATCGCTGGATCGCAGTAGTCAGGGGAAGGGAGAGGTGTTGAGTAGTAGAAATGATTGTGGTGATGCCCATATTCATGGATCGCAGTCGCCTCTGACCACTGCGAGGCGGACGTCACGTGGATCATTAAGTCGCCTGGGCTGAAATACGAAGTGTCACCGTTGGAATCATCAGGCCAGATGACGTTGAGATTGTTGGTCGGATAAGCGACTTCCTCCGTGATAAAGCGCTCCGCAGTCAGGATGCTGTTGTAAATGTGAATAGCAGGCATGTCGGCTGTGGCAGGCGTCAGCCAGCCGTAGTCCATGCAATTACCCTCAAAGTCCAGAATCTCCTAAACACCAAAGATGTAGACTTCTTCGCGGAGGTCCATGACTGCAAATGTATTGACGCTTGTACTCACAACCAGCACCAGATCAGGCAGGTCACAACCGAGGATGTCGCAATCGTCCCACATGATGACCCCGGAATCGAAATACCCTTGATCGTCCGTCTGACCGGACCATATGGTCTCAACACCGGTCAAATCCTGATCCAGGAACTGGACCGTCAGCCCGACACCACCAACAGTCATTGGCGGGGTCTCGCCGAAGTCGTCAAAATCACCATCCGGCGGGTTCGACAGATCGCGCCCTGCACGCGTGTAGACCACTCTACCGACCGCACGAATCGGAATCGCTCCGCCCGCTGCCTGGGTCGTCGCTTCATTGCAGCCTGGGGGTTCCCCGCCCTCGACCGATTTCCACCCGGTCGTATTCGGGATCCGCGTCAGCGCGCGCGTTTCCTTCTTTTCAGCATATTCCGGCCCCACTTCAAAAAGCGCTTTCACGCGCCGACCGTTGAATCGAAAGCTCATCCCAAGCGGATTGTCAGCATTTGTCGGAATCGCCCTGAATGTCACATAGATGGTCCCAATATCCGCCTGAAACGAGGACGTCGGAAGCGTCGATGTGATGATTTGCCAACCCTCGCCCTCAAACCGAAAATCGCTCACATCACCGCTTTTGCCGATCCGAATCTCGAACGCTCCATCGTACGCCTGACTGGAAACCGCGATGTTCGCGTCAGGTGCTAATTTGATGGCTGCCGGTGGTCCGATATCTGCCCGAGCGATCGCCCCAAATCCGATCATGCCAAGACCCGCGATCAGCAGAGCTGTCCTCAGCCCGATAACACTGTTATTCATCTCATGAACTCCGTATTTCCGTTGACACTTCATTTTATTTTGCACAGGTGGATATGTGATTTTTGCCCATCGTTCAGGTAGAATACCCAGCGGGCCGCCACCAAATCTCAATCAGTTCTCCGCCTTCGTAGTGGCAGTACGAAATAGACGCGATTTGACCATCATATTCGTCATGAATTATTGGATTGTTTTCTGTGGATCAGCCGGTCGAACAACTCACCCGAACGCTTCATGCTGCCGGAAATGGCGATCCGCAGGCGGCGGATAAGCTCTTGCCGCTCGTCTATGACGAATTGCGTCGACTGGCGAGATCGCGAATGGCAAACGGACCGCCGGGTGCGACGATTCAACCAACCGCCCTGGTACACGAAGCCTATATGCGACTCGTGGGGGATACTGATCCGGGCTGGAACGGTCGTGGGCACTTTTTCGGGGCAGCCGCGATCGCCATGCGGAATATTCTAGTGGAGTGTGCGCGACGCAAGGGCAGTTTGAAGCGGGGTGGCAACTGGCGTCAAGTGGAGCTTGAAGAGGGCGATTTTGCCATCGAACAGCCCTCCGAAGACATCCTTGCTCTGGACGAAGCATTATCGGACCTGGAGCAGGCTGATCCTCGAAAAGCCCGGATCGTGATGTTGCACTATTTTGCCGGTCTGACCCTGAGTGAAACCGCCGAGGCCATCGGTGTTTCACTGCCGACGGTCGAGCGTGACTGGCGTTTCACGCGGGCGCTGCTGCACACACAGCTTGGTGGGGACAGTTCCGAATAAAGAATTATCGATTTATTGTGATGGGTGCGACTCTCCATTCGCGTACTGGATTCTGGAACGAGTGAACATCGGTGGATATTGCACGCCTACATCGAGTTGAAGCGATCTTTCAGGAGTTGGTCGTGGTGTCGCCGGAACAGCGTCCGGCGTTATTGGACGATCGCTGCGCCAGCGATCTTGAGCTGCGAGCGTTTGTGTCGCGCATGCTCGAGAGCGATTCGAACGGCATGCAGGGTTTCCTCGCCGAGCCAGTCATTACCCAGTCGTTTTCCTTCCCTGAAGATACGCTCCCGAGCAGCGTCGGTCCTTATCGGATCATCCGTGAGATTGGACGTGGGGGGATGGGGGTGGTGTATGAAGCACAGCAGGTAACGCCGCAGCGGACCGTCGCTTTGAAGCTGATTCGCCCCGGGCTGACCAGTCGGGATTCGATCCGCCGTTTTCGCCACGAAGCGGAAATTCTTGGTCAACTGCAGCATTCGGGGATCGCTCAGATTTTTGAAGCGGGGATGGCTGACGTAGATGTATCGGCAAGAGTGTCGGATCAGGTCGGGACAGCTCCTGGGCTGGATCAGGTCGGGACAGCTTCCACCTCATCGGGTCCGCAACCCTTCCTTGCGATGGAACTGGTACAGGGCGAACCATTGCTTGCCTACGCCGATCGACAGCAGCTCGACGTCCGGGCAAAGCTCGTTCTTGTGACCAAAATCTGCGATGCCGTGCAACACGCACACCAGAAGGGCGTCATCCATCGCGATCTGAAACCTGGGAACATACTCGTCAATGACGCGGGTCCGAAAGTTGTTGACTTTGGTGTCGCCCGGGTGACGCGTGATGATCTGCGTTCTGTGACGCTCCAAACCGGTGCGGGACAATTTTTTGGGACCATTGCCTACATGAGTCCTGAGCGACTCGATGCCGACGACGGAATCCTCGACACCCGAAGCGATGTTTATGCACTCGGCGTCGTTGCTTATGAGCTGCTGACCGGAAAGCAACCGTTCGATGTGTCCGATAAATCGCTGCCAAAGGCGATCAGTATCATCTGCACTCAGGATGCTCGACCGGCTGGTGCGATACGAGCGTCTTTGTCCGGCGACATTGAAGCCATTCTCATGAAAGCGCTGGAGAAAAACCCGGATCGGCGTTACCCAACTGTATCCGCTTTGAGTGCAGACATACGCCGACATCTGAATCGGGAACCGGTGACAGCCCGTCCGCCGACCGCGCTCTATCATCTGCAGCGATTTGCGGAGCGAAATCGTGGTTTTGTCGCCGGAATTGCGATCGCTCTGGTAGCGGTGTTCATCGGCATGGTGGGTACGGGGACGTTCGCCTGGCGTGAGAGCAGGCAGGCTGAGGAAGCACGAATGCAGGCGGTGCGGGCAGACAATGAGTCCGAGAAGGCGATGCTACAGGCTGCCCGTGCTGACAAGGAAGCTGAAGAAGCCAGGTTGCAGGCGGGACGTGCTGAGACGATCACGCAGTTCCTTCAGGGCATGCTAGCGTCGGTCGATCCAACCGTTGCGCGTGGAGAGGATCCAACGGTGCGTCAAATCCTGGATCATGCAGCAGAACGCCTCAAAACGGGAACCATGACAGAGAATCCGATGATTCGCGCGTCGTTGCAGCACACCATTGGCAAAACGTATCTGCAATTGGCTGTATTTGATGAAGCCGAAATCCACCTCAGCGACGCTCTGGATGCTCGTCGCGCGTTGT
>JAJRYY010000053.1 GCA_024275565.1 Planctomycetota bacterium | reverse complement strand
CGCCTCGACGATTTCCCTGACGGAGCTGATCGAAGCAGTGGAGGGGCCTCTCCGACTGACCAAGTGCTGCTCCGATGAGACTGCTCCTGCAGATGATGATTCTGACTGCCAACTGGAAGACTCCTGCCAGATCAAAGAACCGGTGCGTCGCCTGCATGTTAGCCTGCGACACTTTTTCTGTCAGATATCTGTGCATGATCTTGCATTCAATACGGTCCCTCTGCATGTAGAGGGTCCTGAGATGATGGGTGGTGATCAGAAGGGTTGCGGTTGCAAAAGCCCCCTGGACGCGCGTGACGCGAACGGTGGCATGGTGGATAGCGTAATAGCAAAGATGTGTGAAGATGACGGCGATCAGGGTCACTCAGTCGCCATAGGAACCAAGCGAGCGTAAACATGGTAGATTCGACATCGACACTCGATCAGTGGGAACAGTCAGAATATAAGTACGGATTTGTGACGGATATTGAATCCGACTCGCTTCCGCCCGGGTTGAACGAGGATGTGGTTCGTGCGATTTCGGCGAAAAAGAATGAGCCGGAGTTCATGCTGGAATGGCGACTCAAAGCCTATCGAAGCTGGCTGAAGATGGTGGAGCCGAAGTGGCCTAACGTGACCTATCCTGAGATCGACTTCCAGAAGATGGTTTACTATTCCGCCCCCAAGCAGGACAAGGATCGCCCCAAGAGTCTGGATGAGGTCGATCCGAAGCTGCTGGAGACGTATACGAAGCTGGGGATTCCGCTTTCTGAGCAGAAGATGCTGGCTGGGGTCGCGGTGGATGCGGTGTTTGACAGTGTGTCTGTTGCGACGACGTTCAAGAGCAAACTGGCTGAGATGGGGATCATTTTCAGCTCGTTTTCCGAAGCCGTTCAGGATCATCCTGAGCTGATTCAGAAGTGGCTGGGATCTGTCGTCCCTGTGACTGATAATTTCTATTCCGCGTTGAACTCTGCTGTCTTCAGCGACGGATCGTTCGTGTATATTCCCAAGGGCGTGCGATGCCCGATGGAGCTGAGTACCTATTTCCGGATCAACGCGATGTCTACCGGTCAGTTTGAGCGGACGTTGATTGTGGCTGATGAGGGTGCGTCGGTGAGCTATCTTGAAGGCTGCACTGCTCCGATGCGGGATGAGAATCAGCTGCATGCTGCGGTGGTTGAGCTGGTCGCACTGGACAACGCGACGATCAAATATTCGACGGTTCAGAACTGGTATCCGGGTGATGAGAACGGGGTCGGCGGGATTTATAATTTCGTGACGAAGCGCGGGAAATGCCTTGGCAAAAACTCGCATATCTCATGGACACAGGTGGAGACGGGTTCTGCTATCACCTGGAAGTATCCGAGCTGTATCCTGCAGGGCGACAACTCCGTCGGCGAGTTTTATTCGGTTGCGCTGACGAACAATTATCAGCAGGCTGACACCGGGTCGAAAATGATCCACATTGGTAAGAATACGCGTAGCACGATCATCTCGAAGGGGATATCGGCTGGTCATGGACAGAATACCTATCGTGGCGGTGTGACGATCAATAAGGGTGCTGACAACGCTCGGAATTTCACGCAGTGCGATTCGATGCTGATTGGTTCTGAGTGCGGGGCGCACACGTTTCCCTATATTGAGGTGAAGAACAAGACGGCTCATATGGAGCACGAAGCCACCACGTCGAAGATTGGCGAGGACCAGTTGTTCTACTGTCGTCAGCGTGGGATTTCGATGGAAGATTCAGTGAACATGATCGTGAACGGGTTCTGCAAGGAGGTGTTCCGCGAGCTTCCGATGGAGTTTGCGGTTGAAGCACAGAAGCTGCTGGAAGTCAGTCTGGAAGGCAGCGTCGGGTGACGTATTTGTTGGCGACTGCGGTGTTGGTGACTGCGATGTTGGTGACTGCGATGTTGGTGACTGCGATGTTGGTCAATGGTGAATCGGGACGATGGAGAATAGTGCAATGACTACAGCACAGATTTCAGCGGAAAGTACGATGCGGGAAGTGTTGGAAGCGTATCCGGGTGCGCAGCGTGCGATGATGCGTCGGTATCACATCGGCGGGTGCAGCAACTGCGGATTCTCGCCAGATGAAACTCTCGCGGGCGTGCTTGGCAGACACAATGTACTCAATACGGACGAAGTGATCGAGCATATCAGGAACAGTCATGAGCAGGATCAGCAGATCCAGCTAAGCCCGAAGGAACTGGCAGACGCTTTGAAGGGTGAGAATGCTCCGAAGCTGCTGGATGTCCGTACGCCGGATGAGTTCGAGATCGCCCGCCTTGAAGGTGCTCAGCTTATGACGCAGGAGCTGATGCAGGAAATGATGAGCTCGTGGGATAAATCCACGCCGCTGGTGACGTGTTGTCATCATGGGGTCCGAAGTCTGGAGGCTGCCTCCTACCTGATCGGGCATGGGTTTACGAATGTCCGTAGCTTGCAGGGTGGTATTGACGCGTGGTCACAGGAAATAGATTCGTCCATACCACGGTATTAAATAAGTAGTCGCAGCAATGAAAAATAATAGGCAATAAAGGTACAATAATGCTTGAAATTCGCAATCTTCACGCAAGCGTTGAAGGCAAGGAAATACTGAAAGGTCTAAACCTCTCGATCAAGGCTGGCGAGGTTCATTCCATCATGGGTCCGAATGGATCCGGTAAGAGCACGCTTGCGCAGGTGCTTGCCGGGCACGAAGCCTACGAAGTTACAGAAGGCGAAGTGCTGTACAATGGTAAGGATCTTCTGGATATGGAGTCGGATGTGCGGGCGTGTGAGGGTGTTTTTCTCGCGTTTCAATATCCAGTCGAAATTCCGGGCGTCAGCACAAACTACTTTCTGCGTGCTGCCATGAATTCCATACGGAAATATCGCGGTGAAGAGGAGCTGGATGCGATCGATTTTCTCCAGGTGGTCAAGGAGAAAACGAAAATCGTGGAGATGGATGAGGGGTTGCTGCAACGGAATGTCAATGAAGGGTTCTCTGGCGGCGAAAAGAAGCGGAACGAGATTTTCCAGATGGCAGTCCTTGAACCCAGCCTGGCGATCCTCGATGAGACGGATTCTGGACTCGACATTGATGCGTTGAAAATTGTGGCTGGCGGCGTCAATCAGCTACGTCGCCCTGATCGTTCGATGCTGGTCATCACGCATTATCAGCGACTGCTTGATTTCATCGTTCCGGATTTTGTGCATGTGCTGGTGGACGGTCGGATCGAGAAAACTGGCGGTAAAGAGCTTGCGCTGGAGCTGGAAGATAAGGGCTACTCCTGGATTGAGGGCGCTGCTTCGACCGCGGTGTAGCGAATTGTATGCACTGTTGGTGTGTTGCAGGAGCAGGACCAGTCATTTAGAAGGACACCGAACCAATGATTGAAGTTCAAGAGCAGCAAAATCAGTTGACGCCTTATATCGACCAGTTCGAGAGGTTTGAGCAGGATTCAGAGCTATCTCCTGCTCATTTTCTGCCGATTCGCAAGGCTGCTATTGCGCGGTTCGCCGAATTGGGATTTCCGACAAACAGGGACGAAGATTGGCGATTCACGAACGTCGCACCCATCGCAAACATGGTTACATCACCTGCATCGCAACGTACCGCAGAAGTATCCCCGTCGGATGTGTCGCCATTCCTCTATCCCGAGCTGGACGGTCCTTTGCTGGTGTTTGTGAACGGTCGGTATTGCGCGTCTTTGTCGCACACGCAATCGATGCCCGATGGCGTCCGAGTATTGAACCTGGCTGAGGCGATTTCTGCGGGCGACCCTGTTATTGAAGAACATCTGGCCCGCCATGCATGCTATCAGGATCGGGCCTTCGCTGCCTTGAACACTGCCTTGTTTGAAGATGGCGTTGTCGTGCATGTATCCAAAGGTGCGACGCCAGATAAAACGATACAGGTGCTTTTTATCACATCACCAGAGAGTGTCGCCACTGTCGCATATCCGCGCGTCCTGGTCGTTGCAGATGAGAGCAGTCAGGTATCCATCGTGGAAAGTTATGCGAGCGTCGGCCCGGGTGATTACTTTGTGAACAGTGTCACTGAGGTGGTCGCTGGTGCGAATGCAACTGTGGATATTTGTCGTGTGGAGCATGAGGGCGATAACGGGTTCCACATTGGGTCGCTGCATCTGCATCAATACAGGTCCAGCCGCGTCCAATATCATCTCATGTCTCTTGGCGGTCGGCTTATCAGTCACGATGTCTACGCGCTGCTCGATGGCGAAGGGATCGACTGCTCCCTGAACGGGTTTTATGTGGTCGAGGGTAAACAACAGGTAGATAACCACCTCTGGGTGGACCACGCCAAACCGCACTGTGACAGTCGGGAATTCTTCAAGGGCGTGTTGGCAGATCAAGGTCGTGGCGTATTCTGTGGTCGCATTATCGTGCGTGAAGGTGCTCAGAAAACCGACGCAAAACAGACCAACCAAAGTCTGCTACTGAGCGATCGGGCACAAATTGAGAGCAATCCGCAACTTGAAATATTTGCCGACGACGTCAAATGCACCCACGGTGCGACCATTGGACAGATCAGCGAAGAATCCATGTTCTACCTCCAATCTCGGGGACTGAGCAAAGCTGCAGCCCGAAACATGTTGGTCTATGCGTTTGCAGCCGAGGTGATGGCGACATTGAAAATTCTGCCGGTGAAAACAAAACTGGAGGCTGAACTGTTTTCGCGGCTACCACGTCTGGAAACGACATCAGCATAGTGATGAATACAATGGAGCACGAACAAAATATCGGGATTGGTTTGACGCACGATGAAACTTCATCGATCGACCATACAGGCCTTGATTTTGCCAGCGTCCGCGCGGACTTTCCAATTCTGCAACAACAGGTCAATGGGCATCCCCTTGTCTATCTGGACAATGCTGCCACTGCGCAAAAACCGAATTGCGTCATAGACGCCATTCAGCGACATTACGAATGCGACAATGCAAACATCCATCGTGGTGTACACGCACTCAGCGTGCGCTCTACAGAGCGTTATGAGCAGGCCCGTCTGAAATTACAACAATTCCTCGGCGCAGAACGTGTTGAAGAACTGATTTTCGTCCGGAGTGCTACAGAAGCGATCAATCTGGTTGCGCAGACATATGCACGGAACTGCTTATCAACCGGCGACGAAGTGCTCATCACCGAGCTGGAGCATCATTCAAATATTGTTCCCTGGCAACTGGTGTGTGAGCAAACAGGCGCCAAGCTGCGTATCGCACCAATCAATGACGCTGGCGAAGTTATTTACGATGAGTTCGTGAATATTCTAAGCGCCAAAACCAAAATCGCGTCCTTTTCGCATGTGTCCAATGCACTGGGTACGATTAACCCCGTCCGTGAAATGACAACTGCCGCGCACGAAGCGGGGGCTGTCGTCATGATAGACGGAGCGCAAGCTGCCCCACACATTCCCATCGATGTACAGGAAATCGGTTGCGATTTCTATGCCATTACAGGTCATAAAATGTTCGGGCCTACTGGGATCGGCGTATTGTACGGTCGATACGACCTCCTGAACGCCCTTCCACCGTACCAGACCGGCGGTGACATGATCCTTTCGGTATCTTTTGATAAAACCGTGTACAACGAGGTTCCTTACAAATTCGAAGCAGGGACACCCAATATCTCAGGTGCAATTGGCCTGGGAATGGCGGCGGATTATCTGATGAAGCTGGGCATGGATCGTGTGCTTGCGTATGAGAATGAATTACTGTCATACGCAACCAGTACCCTCTCGAACATACCAAACATCCGAATAATCGGCACTGCTGCCCACAAAGCGGCGGTCGTTTCGTTCATCGTGGAGGGTGTTCATGCCCACGATGTGGGAACCATTTTAGACAATGCGGGTATCGCGGTACGAACGGGGCACCACTGTGCCCAACCAGTGATGGCGCATTTTGGCATAGAGGCCACTGCTCGCGCATCCATGGCTGCTTACAATACAATGAAAGAAATCGACTCATTGGCCGAAGCGATACGAGAAGTGGTGGAGGTGTTTGGCTGATGAGCGATCTGGGCGATCTATACCAAAACATGATTCTGGACCACAACAAAAGTCCACGCAATCGTCGCGCCATCAACGACCCCGACCACTGTGCGGAGGGATACAATGCCCTCTGTGGTGATCGAGTCACTGTGTATATAGATGTAGATGGGGATGTCATAAAAGACGTTTCTTTCGAAGGTTCCGGCTGTGCAATTTCGACGGCGTCTGCCTCTCTGATGACTGAAACCTTGAAGGGAAAGACACTTGATGAGGCAAAGGAGATCTTTCAGAGTTTCCATCATCTGATTACGGAAGGACCAGTCGAAACGAATGATGCGTCAGGACTGGGAAAACTGGTAGTATTTTCCGGAGTATGTCGTTATCCAGCCAGGGTCAAGTGTGCAACGCTTGTCTGGCATACTGTGAATGCAGCATTGGACAACAATACGAAAAAGATCAGCACGGAATAATACAATGATGAATGAGGGCGAGTTCAAAGACCCGAAAATGCAAGGCACTGGTACAATGAACCCTGTAGATTCTATTCAGTCACAGGCAATTGAAGCCCAGGTGATTGAGGTATTAAAAACAATTTACGACCCCGAAATCCCGGTAGACATTTATGAACTGGGACTCATCTATGGAGTCAAGGCAACTGCCAATGGATCTGTCGACATCAAGATGACCCTGACCTCGCCAATGTGCCCTGTCGCTGGCTCGTTGCCGCCGGAAGTGGAGCAAAAGTTGAAAGGCATTGATGGCGTCGTCGATGCGAAAGTGGAACTCGTCTGGGATCCACCATGGACGGCAGATCGCATGTCCGAAGCAGCAAAACTAAAACTAAATCTCTAGCAACCCCGTAGCAGTCGTCATTCGGCCCTGAGCGAAGCTCGTCATTCTACCGTGGAGCGAAGCACTTTCACCACGGACTGCTTGCTCAATCGGTCAAAGGACAGATTCCAGGCCAAATGGCAACGCCTGGGCGGCGCGTTGATATTTGCTTACCGGTTCGGCGTGGAGGCGATACTTCCGAACGAGGAATTGGAACCAATATGGAACCATGCCATGCGCTTTGACTTCAAGAATGGACTGATTTCCAAGCAATGCAGGACGCGCACCAGACATTGACTCGAATATATCGCGCGAGGGTCGAGCAATCACACGATCGTCAAATGTAATCCGAACACCACGATGCACACGGTCGAAGAACGCCTGCCGCCGAAACTGCACATTCAGTATCGGACACATTGCATATCGCTGCTTCAGTGCGAAAAATTCACGCAGTGCGTCGGGCGCATCGTCACTGAGGCTGTACGTACGACGATTCAGTGCAGCAAGCAGTCCGTCATGCGACTCCGCCTGAACAGCCGCGACAAGTTTACCAATATGTGTTCCGTGTTTGTATTTGATCTCAAATTTAAGCAAAGACGAACGATCATTCTCGACATACTTACGTACGCGTAGTTTGAACCGGCGCGTCTGACCGTCAGCCTTCTCGTAAAAACACTTCCAGTCGGGCGAATCAAGATAGAGACTTCGAACGGTGTAATAACCACTGGCTGGTGCGTGCGGATCCGCAGAGGCAAACGCACGCATATCTGAGGTCAATGCAGTACGCACATATTGGGGAACGAGGTACTTGATTTCATGACGCCAGAGAAAATCTGTACGCGGCGGTACGGAACGCTTAGTTGAGCTTCGCAACCGCGTGTGCGATTCCGACCGGGGGGGCCGCGTTTGCAACGCCCTGGGCAGTATTGGTTCGAGCAGTGTCGCCAGCATCGAGGACATAATCATTTCTCCGCAACCGCTCAATGAGCGATTTATCTGCCGTTCGACAGCCTTCCGTAGGATACGATTCCGGGACAATGCTGTTCTTGAACGTCACAGTTGAGTACTTGTCGTAGCATGCAGGATCGCCGCCAAGCACAATGGAGTCGAACAGGTAGCAACGCCCACCCGCAAAAATCGGTTTCTTCCGAAATGCGTAAACTGCTGTGGGATTTTGAACAAAAATACAGCGACGTATCTGCGCGACAGAAAGATCCTTAACTGCCACAGCCACTGTATTCTCCAGAAAAAGAGTATTGACAATGCTCACACGAGATTCTTCACCACAGCTGACACCCTTGTCACCACTACCAATAATCCGAGAATCAACGATTGCAACGGTGGAACCGGATGTGTCGATACCCTCGTCCAGTTGGTATTCAAAGTGACAGGCAATAATTTCGCCTTCAACGAAATCAAAGTCGATGGCATCGCTTGCATTGTGGGCGAAATAACTATCACGCACAGAGGCTTTGCCATTTTTCACATTAAGCGCATCCTCTGCAGGAATGTGCGTAAAACGGCAATGCTCTATGCGGACATCGCCATCATGCACTGCAAGACAGCCTGTAAAGACAATACCATGAACAGTCGCACCGCGCCCACCATTGATATGCACATTTCGGAAGATCGACTCACCACCCGGCCGCGCTATCGCAAACGTCCCCCATGTTCCACCCGCAGCTGGCTTCATCTTTATGGGTTTATCTGCTGTCCCATCTGCATGTACTGGCCCGAAGCATACAATCGATGCAGCCTCCCCCATGAGCAGTACAGCACCTGGTTCAATTCGCAGCGTCACGGACTGCGGCACTGTCACAACACCACGAATGAAGTGCGCACCAGGCGTGATGACGACAACATGCGCGTTGTCCGGATCAGCCTTAAATGCCATATTACGGGATAAAAATGCGCTACGGGTCATGTCTCTGGCTCGCGGATCGTAATAATCCTGCGTGTCATAAGATCGTACACGAAGATGCGCATCCGTCATGCGAACACCACTCACAGCATTCTCAGCATTGACAGTCAATACAGGCCATGGAGTTTCGATATCATGCGTCGAATGCGCTCGCGTTACAATATAGCTTCGCCGCCGGGTCTTGGGAAAAAGAACCGTATGGAGCGGTTTGGCAGTGTACCCGCCAGACGGAGCATATAAATACGCAGTATAATTCTCATCAAAGGCAATCTCAGGCTGAATTGTTTCAGAGGATAGTGACAACCTGACCACGCCCTCACTGTCAGCAATAGCACGACCTGCTTCGACATCATCAGGACCAATGATACCATCCGCATCAACATCATGGTACACGCAATACGCAACACCAGCATCCCGCGCATCCCCAGCCAACACCAGTTCGCGAACGGTGACACCACTCATCTGATTGACTGCCAGTTGCAGCGTCATTCTATCAGAAGATTCAGTCGAAACACGAAGCTCTGACTGGTTCAGAGATAGTGCATTGCGTATATGCGCACTATTCGCAGCCAATATCGTCCTGAACCTCTGTATGCGATCTATTTCATCTCCCTGCCCCATCACATCAGCCCACAAGGGTAGTTTCAACGCCGCATAGGTTTCATCAAACAGACGCAGCAAGGAGTCATCTTTCACAAGATCCCACAGAATACGATTACGTTTCAGCCGTAAATCATCATCCAGAATCACTGCCCTGCGAAAATGCGACATGGCATATCGCGCAAACACATCAAACGTCGCAAGGCGATCCTCGAATTCAAATCGCTGAATCCGGGGAATACGCTGAGGTGCCATATCCCACGGTATCCGATAAAATAACCCTCTGGACGGATTATAATAGATTTTGTGATTGTCTCCCCGAAACGTGGTATGATCGGAACAAAGCAGTGTAGATGCAGCCAGATATGCCAGATAATCCTCCATATCCGTCACGGAGCAGGCAGCAGAAAATTTCTCTGCCGTCGGATCAGCCTCAAAATCGAGCAACACCTGCAACGCCCGAAGAGATGTCTCATCATTCAGAGTGACCTGTTCCTTATACGATCCGAGTTCAGTCCCCCCGAGCGGATTCAGAAACACGCTCCCGTCGGGCTTCTTGTGATGGGCAAGCAGCGGAGCCCCAACCTGCTCAACCTGCCAATACACACCTTGCAAAACACCATTAATACGCAGGACAACATATTTGTCCCGCAGCGTCATCACACCAAGCCGATCAAACAAGCGATAGCAGAAATGATCCGAAAGACCTTTCCCATCGGATGTCAAAATCAGATTGAACTCGCGTATCCCATCAAATGCATCATCACCTTTGATTTTAATCCGCCAGGATTTCCGAGGACCACTCCAATGATTACTTAAATCACCACGTATGCGAAGTTTAATGTCACGCACGACGCCTTCATGGATAAATTTCGCCTTGGCCCATTGCTTCAGATCATCCGTAAGCCGACCTCGAGCCTTCGCCTTCTCTACCGTTTCAAGTATAAGTCCGTATTCGTGAGGTTTGATTTTAATATCATACACAGGAAGCCCGCTATTCAGAAGCGCATGGCGTGTGCGAAAGGGATTGAGGTGCTTATTGACTGCACCAAAAATCCCGGTATGACCAAGCGCAGCACGAGACATCTCGGTCACATTCGGAACAAGCGTCATCAACGAAAAACAGAGAATGCCAAGCGAGAAAAAACCCATCAGAAATGGACCACTTCTCGGCAATATCCGGGTGAATGCAAGACCCTTGCTTGCAAGACCCTTGCTTAGCAGGATATTCACGGTCGCAACCTCCAGCCTACATGTAAACCTCAAACAGCAAGCTGACTTTCAGGACTGATCAGCGACGACTGCGACAGATGCTTCAATGCCCGAAGCCGATCCAGCAACCGCTCCGGTGTCGTTCCAGGACGCAACCTGATTCGATAAGTATACTCACAGCCTTCCGTCTCACCCAGATCCGCAACACCATGCAGCTTACGCCAGCCAACAAGCTCATCAAGACGCTGACCCGTCGACTCACCATCACCACCATCGCTTCGGAATACCAGAATGTACTCAGCAGGTCCGATTCCGGTTTTGGTCGCAAAGTAAACTGCAATCACCACAACGCAGATGAACGAGGTACCAAGAATCGCCAGCGCATACGCACCCGATCCACAACAAAGACCAATCGCAACGACCAGGAACAGATAGGTCATATCGCGGGAATCTTTAATCACTGTCCGAAACCGTATAATGGAGAGCGCCCCAACCAGACCGAGCGACAACGCCACATTGCTTCCAATCGCCATCATAATCATCGCCACAACCACCGGCGTCATCAGGAGTGTGACAAAAAACGACATACTATAGGTAGGCCCCACATGAACCTTGCGATACACAGTGGATGTCAGAAATGCAAGGGCAAACGACAGAGAAAGATTGAGCACAACCTGACCTGTGGTAAAACCCATCTGCTCAGCAGTAAAAGCGTTCAACATGCCCCAATGACTCCCTTCGCTGGAAACACCGCCAGCCAATCCAGATCCTCAAATCCGCAGACGGGATGAACATTCGGATGGACTGATAAAACTCGTACTCAGGAGTCTCCATCGGACATTTCAACCCAACTCTTTCGGTATCCATGGAATCACTGCAAGGAGAATCTTCCGGTCAATGGAGCGCCAAGGAGGGCAAAAGGGTGCAAAGGAGAGCTGTTCAGGTCCGATAACGAAGCAGGCGATCACCCAGCCCCGGCATCCTCAAACGCCGGTTCACCAACGCACCGAACCATAGGCCGAACCATAGACCGGACCATTGACATGTAGGCTGCACATTCAAGCGGAAAATACGCCTCAGCAAATCCCGACCGGTGCAGATGGCGAAGACTGTGAAAACCGTCACGTTTCTGACAATACCAGACATAATCCACAACTTCCATCGCAATCGGATAAAGCATGAACAGGTCCATTTTGCGTTGCACAACGTGGTCAACTGGATGCACATAGATCGGCGGCAGAAACGACCAGACCTCATACGAAAGCACCAGGGGGGCGATCGACTTGTGCAACGCATCATCAAGTAGATCCAGAGCAACCAAGAGCAGCTGATTGGCTGCCACATGATCGGCGTGGTTATCATGAATAAACGGCGTCAATATCACGTCTGGCTTCTCATGAACCAGCACATCGGCTAGCTCACGCGCATGGTCCCCGACACATCGCAAACTCTCGGAGGAAAGCTCCATGGTCACCACTGAGGCAGCACCCATCGCATCTGCCACACGCCTTGCTTCTGCGGATCGAGCATGACGCTTCCTCGATGCACAAGCCCCGGCAAGCCCCTGAGAATCAGCACCATCGGTTACCTGGACAATGCTCACACGACATCCACGATCCACGCAGTCCAGCAGCAATCCACCGCACCCGATCAACTCGTCATCAGGATGCGGCGAAATGACCACAACTGATCCACAACGCCTCAAAACCGCCTCAACATCAGAGCGCGGTACAGCACGATCCACAACATCGCCATTCCGCCCCAGCCACACCCGCAAACGGTCAAACTCCGCCGCATGATCGACCTCAAAACCGTGAATCGCCTTACCCAGAGAAGGCGTGACATCGCTCCGCCCCGAATACCCCGCATGATCTGGCTTCCGCGCAAGAATCGTACAGATATTGCCACGATACTCCAGAAATCGTCCTGCACCACCAAGCCCGGCAACCCTGTCCATACCCCAACCAACCACATCCGAAACTGGGCGAGGAAGCCTTCGACGCCCCATCGAAAAAGGCCCAAACCCCCGAGATCCCGCGTCAAGAACATCGAATCCAGTCTTCCGCAACTGATGCGACCACTCGCGGGCCACGATCCCCAGATCAGACGCCAGAGATGACGAAACCGACGCTCCATAATCCCGAGTGCATGGCGATCTACCTGCCGACATCCAGGGAGCACCAGCCGCTGACAGGATCCGCAACGGAGCAACCTTCAGGTCGCACCTCAGACGCTCCCGATTGGGCAGTGATACCACGATCACCCCACCTGGCTGAACCAGGCAATACAGCTTCCTCATCGCAAACGCTGTAAGCTCAACCGCATCAACGTCGCAATACACAACTGCTCCAAACTGCAGGGGAGACCTCGGATCGAACGCAACATCGGGAAGGTCGTTCAGGGAACGCTCGACACGAACCTCATATCCCGCACGCTCAAGTCCAGCCAGCACCGCATCCGATCGCCCTAGCATCAGAACAGCAGACCCCCGCGACACATCCTGCCCAACCAGCGCCGCCACCACCGACTCAGACACCGACATATCAATCCGGGAATGCATAACTGCTTTATCGGAAAGTACCTGACCAATCTCGCACCAATCTCGCACCAGGGCAATCCCGCACCAGACCAATCCCGCACCAGACCAGTCCCGCACCAGGCCAACGCAGTCACTGCCCGAAAACACACTGTTTTTTACAGTCTGTTACACCGAAATGGACCACCCCAGCACCCCAGCACGCCAGCACCTGAAAAAACATACAAGAAAATCGCGATCCAACGCAACTTTCCAGTTCATGCTCGCAAAACGCATCCAAACACCCTAACATGGACATCCGGTCGACAATAATCTGTAACGCGCGTTTCCCGAGAGAAGGAGACCGCCCAAAATCGCCACGCGAGGCAATCGCAATGGGTGAACAAAACGTAGAACAATTCTCAGATCCTGAGCGACTCCGCATCTTCATGAAGCACCTTCTGAACGATGTGCGAGCGCTTGACACGATGATCAAGAACGGGCTTATGGAAACTGGCAACCGACGCATCGGAGCCGAGCAGGAGCTTTTCCTCATCGACAATTCCTGGCGCCCGGCTCCCAAATCCATGGAGGTTCTCCAGCACCTCAACGGCGATATTTTCAAAACCGAACTCGCCCGCTTCAACCTTGAATTCAACCTCCCGCCTCTACGCTTCTCCGGCGACTGCCTCAGACGCCTCGAAGCCGGCTTCAACGAAATGCTCACCGAAGCCCGCCGCGCCGCCAGATTGGTCGATACAGGAATACTCCTCACCGGAATTCTACCAACCATTCAGCACTCTGATCTCAAAATCGAAAATATGACGCCACTGGCTCGCTACTATGCACTCAACGACGCACTCAAAAACCTCCGGGGGGCAGCCTTCGAATTCAGCATCAGCGGAGCAGACGAATTACAGATCAAGCATGATTCTGTCATGCTTGAGTCCTGCAACACAAGCTGCCAGTTCCATTTCCAGGTCGCACCTCACGAATTCGTAAACCTCTACAACATCGCACAGGCTGTCCTGGGCCCCGTCGTCGCAGCCGCAGCAAATTCACCCGTCCTTCTGGGAAGACGCCTCTGGCAGGAATCGAGAATCGCGGTCTTCCAGCAGGCTGTCGACACCAGGCAACCACACAAACACCCACTTGAACGCACACCACGCGTATCGTTCGGAAGCGACTGGGTGAAGGATTCCGCTGTCGAAATCTTCCAGGACGACATCACAAGGTTCCGCGTGATCCTCGGACTCGACATCGACGAGGACCCATTCCAGGTCCTCGACTCAGGTTCCATCCCCAAACTGAAAGCACTCCAGCTCCACAACAGCACCGTATACAGATGGAATCGTCCCTGTTACGGAATCTCAGATGGAAAACCGCACCTCAGAATCGAAAATCGCGCCATCCCCTCCGGACCCACCATCCTGGACGAAGTCGCAAACGCCGCATTCTGGTTCGGGCTGATGAGCGGAGTATCAAACAAGTACGACGACATCACCCTGCACATGTCCTTCGACCAGGCAAAAACGAACTTCCTCGCTGCAGCGAGATTTGGACTCGACGCTCAGCTATCCTGGACGGATCGTGAAAAAATCCCAGCACACCAGCTCATCTGCGATCAACTCTTACCCCTCGCACACGCCGGACTACAAGCATCCGGACTCGACGCCGACGACATCAACCATTACCTCGGCATCATCGAAAAACGCGTCTCAACAAAACGAACGGGAGCACAGTGGATTCTAGACTCATACGACGCACTCAAGGACGCTCCAAATCCAGCTGAACGCTTCAACGCAATCACCGCAGCCATCGAATCAAGACAGAAAACCGACATCCCGGGGCACGAATGGCCTCTCGCCCAGCTACACGAATCAGGAGACTGGAAGCACGGATATCAACGGGTCGAACAATATATGACCACCGACGTCTTCACGGTTCACGAAAGCGAAGTCATTGATCTCGTCGCAAACGTCATGGACTGGCGCAGAGTCAGACACATCCCCGTCGAAGACAACGAACACCGTCTCATAGGAATCATCTCGTACAGATCCATCATCAGGTTCTTCGCAAAAGACCTCCCACACGGAAAGGAGCACCCGGTTCCAGCCGTTGATTTCATGCAAAGGGACCCCATCACCATTCCCCCCGAAACCACAACTCTGGACGCAATCAACATCATGCGACGAGAGCGCGTTGCATGCCTGCCCGTCGTCGAAGGGGATCGACTCGTCGGAATCGTGACCGAGCAGGATTTTATCAACATCGCCGCAGATCTATTTGAAATGCACCTCAAAACATGAACATTTCAGCAACCAACATGATCGACCCCAAAGACATCACGCACAACATAGACGTCAGTTGCCGGCAAGCAAGGCAGGCCCCCGAACGCACCATCGGTATCCACAAAGGAAGGAGCGACGGCCCCACACTCCTCTGCATCGCCAGCATCCATGGAAACGAACCCTCTGGCACTATCGCGCTGCATCGCGTCTTCAAAACAATCAAAACCCTCAACCCTTCAACCAGCGGAACGCTCGTCGGCCTGATAGGGAACCGTCGCGCATACGCCGCCGGAAAACGATTCATCGAGCAGGACCTCAACCGCCTCTGGAGCTGCGACCGCGTCAGAATGCTCCGAAATGGAATCCAGAACCAGTCCCACCCCGAACCCCACACGCAGGCACCCGAAGACAAGGAGCAAATCGAACTCCTCGTCGCTATGCACGATGTATTCGACAACGCCAGCGGCCCGATCTACTGCCTCGACATGCACACCACATCAGCCAAAGGAGCACCATTCGCAGTCGTCGGAGACACACTCTCAAACAGGGCGTTCGCACGCCACCTGCACGTCCCAATCATACTAGGGCTCGAGGAGCGGCTCGGCGGAACACTCCCGGAATACACCTATCAGCTCGGACATGTCACGGTAGGTTTCGAAGCAGGCCAGCACGACGATCCAGGCTCGATCGACGTACATGAAGCAGCCATCTGGGTCGCCATGATGTCCATTGGCATCCTCAATCCAGACGAGGTTCCAGCATCCGACACATACCACCAGACACTGCGCAACGCTTCTGCCGGGCTTCCATCCGTGCTCGAAATCAAATCAAGGCATGCGCTGGGCGAACACCACACTTTCAAAATGAAACCGGGTTTCAAGAATCTCCACCCAGTGAAAAAAGGCGACCTCCTCGCAACAGAGAACGCAAAAAGCATCGTCGCCAGTCGATCTGGATGGCTCCTCATGCCGCTCTATCAGGGGCAGGGGCACGACGGATTCTTCCTCACAAAATCCATCAGACCATTCTGGCTGATACTCTCCTCCTGGCTGAGACGCCTCAACGCGGACGCAATCGCACACTGGCTGCCCGGCGTACGCCGCCACCCCCAGAACAACGCCACCCTCATCGTCGATCCAACGGTCGCCCGATGGTACACAACAGAAGTCTTCCACCTCCTCGGATTCAGACAGCGAACCCCCAGTGGAGACAAAATTATCGTCTCACGCAGAGAGCACGACACACCACGACCCCACAAACGCACATAACCCTCAAACCACACATCACGACCTCAACACCCACCTTGCGGTATCCTCAGTCGCACTGTCGTACCAACACCCAGCGCACTCTCAAGCTCAACCGTTCCTTGCAGCACCGCCACAGAATGACGCACAATCGCCAGACCAAGACCGGTCCCACGCTCAGCCCCGGAGCGAGAACGCCCCACCTGAAAGAAACGCTCAAACACCCGCGACTGATCCGCCTCTGAAATCCCGCAACCTTCGTCCTCCACCTCAAACAGCACAACCCCGTCAGACGCATTCAAACGGGCACGCACACGCACCACGCCACCACGGTCCGAAAACTTGATCGCATTCTCAATCAGATTGCACAACGCCATCTCAAGCAACTGACCGCTCACCACCATCGACAGTTGCTCCGGCACACAGTCGGTATCAAGCGTCAATCCCGCCACCCCCAGTGCAGTATCATAACGCTCGGACAAATCCTGCATCAACACAGATACCTGCAGAACCCCAGGATCGAATCCCGTCGTCGTAGACTCCAGCCGAGACAATGAAAGAAGATCATTCACCATAGACTCCAGCCGGCGCGAGTGACGATCGATCATGTGCAACAGTCGCCTATCGCGTTCATCACCAACAACCGACTCCGAACCCATCAACGTCTCAGCCGCACCGCGAATCGCCGCAAGTGGCGTCCGCAACTCATGCGAAGCATTCGCAACAAAATCCGTCTTAACCTGAATCGAACGCGTCAACGCTGTAATATCAGTCAAAACAAGCAACCGGCCCGCCTCTGGCTTCAACGATGCTTCTGTCCCCACCGCAGCACCAGCAGCCACATCCGTCCCTGGCAACACAATATCCAGCGCACGGGCAAGAATCGTGACAGATCCTTCACCCCGCTTGAGAGTCAACCGAGCCTCTTCAAGCGATTCACCACCCATCACGCCAGAGTCAACATCAAGAGGGTCCTCCTCAAACGCACCATCCACCTCAGAAACACCCACTACACGCTGACCATCGGACGCACGAAGCAAAACCTGCAACACATGTTGCGGTATACTCTTCTCAACAGTCAGACCGTCCATCCCACGACCATCAGACGTAAAAGAAACAGGAATATCAAGCAACCGGGCAGCCGTCGGATTAATCAACACAATCCGACTCTCACCATCCGCGACTATGACCCCTTCCTGAAGCTGAGCAAGCAGATACTCCAGCGTCCGACGCTGACGATAATTCTGCTCAAGTTGAACCGCCAGATTCTGACGCATCTGGTTCAACGACGTCGCAAGCTCAGATAGCTCATCACTACCACGAACCTCCACACGCGCAGATAAATCACCCTCTGATATATTCCGGGCCGTTTCCGTCAAACGAGCAATCGGCTCACTCCACATCAACGCAAGCCCAAGCGCCAAAACAACAGCCCCCAGCAACGAAACACCTGCAACCGACCACAACACACGCTCAAGAGAACGCTGACGCGCCTCAAGCGTCGGTATACCTGTCGCAAAACGCACAACACCAATCCGATCATCCGCTTCGCCAACCCGGACAGCCACATACCGCATCTCACGCTGAACCGTATGCGACCAGCGCGTACGCTTACCCCAACCATCCATCATCGCTTCAAGGATCTCAGGCCGACCATTGTGCAACTCCATCTCTGCAGCATTCGCAGCAGAATCACCCAGCACAACACCATCCCAGTACACAACTGTAACCCGAAAACCGCCAACACCATCAGAACCCACCTCACGCACCATCGCATCAATCCGCGACAATGCATCAGGCTCACCCAATGCCCACGCTTCCATCAGAGGACGCACATGCGTCGCAAAAGAACGCGCCTGCGTACGCAAAAAAACGGTCAGATCCTCCTCCTGAATACGCTCAAAGGTGCGAGATATGAATAAAACACAAGCCCCAACCGCAACCACAAGCAACAGAGCATTGCCCAGAAACAGCTTCCAGAAAAACTTGCCCCGTCTGGCAATCATCCACAACTCGCAATCATGAACGTCTCACAATCAATCACGCCTCGCAAACATGAACGCCTCGCAATCATTCAGGCAAGGGCTCGGAGGACGGCGGCCGAAAGGTGTAACCAACCCCACGCACGGTCTGGATCCACCCCGAAGCAAATCCCAGCTTCTTCCGAAGAGACGCAATATGCACATCGATCGTGCGGTCCGTCACAGCAACAGTCGTCCCGAGCACCATATCAATCAACTGCCCCCGATCCAGCACCCGCCCATGACTGCTCATCAACGTCCGCAATATCTTGAATTCGGTCGCTGTCACCTGCACCAGTTGCCCATCAACGGTCACCTCGTAGCGATCAGGAACCACCCGAATCGGACCCCCCTCAAGCACTTCCTCAACCTCGCCACGCTCATCATCCCTGCGACGAAGCATCGCCGAAATCCGCGCATTCAACACCTTGATCGAAAACGGCTTCGTCATATAGTCGTCCACGCCCATCGCGAATCCGACCAGAACATCCGATTCCTCACCCTTCGCCGTCAACATAATCACCGGGATCGATGCCGTCTCAGGATTACGGCGAATTCGGGACAAAACCTCATCTCCCGACAAACCAGGCAGCATACGATCCAGAATCAGCAGGTCTGGCTTCCGTCGCGCAATCGCCTCCATCGCAAGATCCCCAGACCCGACGCAGCGACAGGAATAACCCTCACGCTCCAGATTAATCTGCAAAATCTCGGCAAGGTCTTCCTCATCCTCAACCACCAGAATCGACCGGCCCCTGCCGCTCTCTTGTACGCTTTGCAAAAGATGATGTCCTCAATTCACACCCGACACTGAACCAAAACAGCTACACCACAGCCACACCACAGCACCACCACAGCTACACCACAGCTACACCACAGCACCAACACAGCTACCAATACAGCTCCGCCACAGGGCATTCTAACCCTTCCAACCCCAAAAAAGGCAAAACAATCCCGTTATTAACCGTATCTTCACAATTCAACCCGGAACCAGTTCAACCCGGCACGCGGGCAACGGAAAACACACGCAGAATTCCCACACTTTTAACCACATCTTAGCAAAATGTTAACAATCCATGGCTATTCTTCCACACGTGGTCGGGACGGGTGGCGAGGATTCCGCCTGACGACCACAACTTCAGCATGAGGACATCAATCATGAGCATGAGGACTTCAATCATGAAAAATTGCACACTACTCCTATGTGCCACCGCCACCCTCACAGCATTCGGCTGTCAGACCTCACTCAAGGAAGTCTCAAACAAGTGGAAAATCGGCTCCGAGTTTCGACACAACTCAGACAACACCGCCGAAACACGATGGACAACACAGACCGCGCTCTCACTAAAATGGAAAAACGGGGTCACCACAGGCGTCACATACCGTCGTCGTGACGTAGACGCAGGAGATGGGCAAAACGACAACGGCGTCTGGCTGAACTTCTCATTCCCACTCTGGAAGGCCCCCAGAAAAGCAGACACGCAGGCACTCAGAATCCGCGCACTTGAACAACGCCTCGCAATGATGGAAAATCCAGGCGGCGACAACACCGACAACCACAGCACCGACACACGCCTCACAAGTTCCAGCAGCACCGCGGAAGAATTCATCAACCAGACCCAGAACTGAAGCAATACCCGACAACAGAACAAAAACAACAAACACAGGAGCTAAAGCAAAATGAACACAACAGTAAGAAAAATGGCAGTATCGGTCATCATCATCGCAGCATCGACCTTCGCAACAACAGGATGCACATCTGCCCTGGCACGCGGTTTTTCAGGAGGCGTCGAGGGAGCAGCCTCAGCAGCCGTATCAACACTCATCACAACACTCCTCACGCATGGCGGAGTGAACTGATACGGGCACGAAGCTGAAATGGCGAAGGAACACTGCCAAAAAGGCAGCACACCCGTCACAAGGCTGCACACCCATCACAAAATCAGCCACCAGTCCAAGGCAGCATACCCTCAGCCGGCATGCGTCCAGTGCAGATATGTTCTACACCTGAGGGGCCAGACGCCTGTCAAGCCGCGACCATTGGGGATCAGACCTTTTCCACAGACCACAGACGTTCCCCAACCGGTCGGGGCTTGCTAAGATGGTACGAGCAGGGTGCGGCCCGAACGCACCCTCGATCGATGGTACAGCATCACCACAAAGGGCTAATCAACATGAATGCAAAATCTGCAGTCAGACCGACAGCAGTACTCATCACGCTGGTGTTGGCATGGTGTACAACGGAGGCATCCGCAGAAGCAAAACTCAAGGGAAAAGTCAGCATTGACGGTTCCAGCACCGTAGCACCAATCACTATGGCAGCGGCAGAAATCTTCCAGGCCCAGCAGCCAAGAGTACGCGTCACGGTCGGAATCTCTGGCACGGGCGGCGGTTTCAAAAAATTCCTCTCTGACCGCAAAAACCTCCGAACAGATATCAGCGATGCTTCACGACCGATTAAAAACTCGGAAATGAAGCGAGCCGCCGAACTTGGCATCAATTTCATCGAATTCCCCGTCGCGATTGACGGTATCGCTGTCGTCATCCACCCGGAAAACCACTTCTGCAAATCACTCACCGTCGAAGAATTGAAGAACATCTGGAAGCCCGGAAGCACCGTAAACAACTGGAATCAGGTCCGACCAGGCTTCCCAGACCTGCCATTACGCCTCTACGGACCGGGAACGGACAGCGGAACTTTCGACTATTTCACAAAAGAGATCGTCGGCGAGGAAAAAGCATCCCGCAGCGACTACACCGCAAGCGAATCTGACAACATTCTCGTCCAGGGCATCGCAGGCGACAAAGGTTCACTAGGCTACTTCGGATTCTCATATTTCCAGGCAAATAAAAAACGCCTCAAACTCGTCGGAATCGACAACGGAGCAGGACCTGTCATCCCATCCCTTGACATCATCCGGGGCGGAACATACAAGCCCCTCTCAAGACCACTTTTCCTCTATGTCAGCACCGATGCAGTCGAGCGACCTGAGGTAAAAGCGTTCCTCGATTTCTTCTTCGACAACGCCAAGATGATCGTGGAACACCCAAGGGTAAACTACGTCGCCCTGTCCGACGAGTTGTACAACATCGGCCGGAAGCGAATAGAAAACCGAATCTCAGGGTCCGAATACGGACCAGGAAAATCAGGAGACCTCACAGACCGCTATAAATAGGACCGCCTATAAATAGGGTCAAATCTGTGGACCAGTTACAGGTAGGGTCCGCTGTGCGGACCATCAAAGGAAATAACGCCCAAATCCGGAAACCAGACTGGGGGCAGCCAATCAGACCACCATGCAGGCGATCATAGAACCCAAACGAGAGAAGGTAATACACAGCCTGCTGTTCACATGCGCCCTGATCTCCGTCGCGACCACTGCAGCCATTCTCTGGGTCCTGATCACTGAGTCATACGCTTTTTTCACAGAAGTCTCACCCATCGAATTCCTATTCGGAACCCGCTGGGCACCCCTTCTGGAACCTCAGTAATTCGGCGTTCTACCACTCATCTGCGGAACCTTCCTCGTCGCCGGCGGCGCACTAATCGTCGCAGTTCCCATCGGTCTCGCATCAGCCATTTTCCTCAGCGAGTACGCCCCAAACACAGTCCGCAGTATACTCAAACCGATCCTCGAAGTGCTCGCAGGAATCCCGTCCGTCGTCTACGGTTTCTTCGCGCTCACATTCATAACACCACATGTCCTGAAACCGCTCATACCCGGAACAGAGGTCTTCAACGCAGCATCCGCCGCGATCGTCATCGGCGTCATGATAATACCGACCATCGCATCACTATGCGACGACGCATTCCGAGCGGTACCCAAAAACCTCAGAGAGGCAGCATACGCACTCTCAGCCACACGCCTCGAAGTCTCACTAAAAATCGTTCTACCGGCGGGCTTGTCGGGAGTCGTCGCGGCAGTTCTCCTGGGACTCGCGAGGGCCATCGGAGAAACAATGGCAGTAGCACTCGCGGCTGGCATGACGCCCAACCTCACGCTGAATCCCCTGGAAAGTATACAGACCATGACGGGATACATCGTACAGGTCAGCCTCGGTGACACCCCGGCGGGAACCATCGAATACCAGACCATCTTCGCTGTCGCAGCCACACTCTTCGCAATCACAATGACAATCAACATCATCGCCCAGCGCGTCCTCGCAAGATTCAGGAACGCATACGAATAATGATGCGCGAAAACACAATCTCAACCGAATACAGGGACGCCAGCGACTCAAACCCGGACGCCATGTACAACCCACGCCTTGATAGAAGACGATTCATCGGAAAAATCTTCGCGGTCTTCTGTGCATGCGTCACAGGAATAGGCGTCGCAGTCCTCGCTGCACTCCTGTACAGAATCTTCGACGAGGGATGGATCTACATCTCAACAAACTTCCTCACAAAATTCCCATCCATGCTCATGCCGGAAACCTCCGGCGTAAAAAGCGCACTCTACGGAACACTCTGGCTCGTATCCATCACCGCGATCGTCTCCATACCCGTCGGGATCGGAGCAGCCATATACCTCGAGGAATTTGCACCAAAAAACCGACTCTCCAGGTTCATACACACAAACATCGCAAACCTCGCAGGCGTCCCATCCATCGTATACGGAATCCTGGGGCTAGCCATGTTCGTCAGATGGTCAAACCTCGGAAGATCGGTACTCGCTGGCTCACTGACACTATCACTCCTCATTCTCCCAGTCATCATCATCGCATCACGCGAGGCACTGCTCGGCGTACCAAAAACAATACGCCTCGCAGCCTTCGCACTCGGAGCAACACGCTGGCAGACCGTCAGGGCACACGTCGTACCAGCAGCCCTGCCAGGAATCATCACCGGAATCATACTCGCATTGTCACGCGCCATCGGCGAGGCTGCACCGCTTGTGATGATCGGAGCTTTGAGCTATGTTGCCTTCGTCCCGGACGGTCCAATGGACGAATTCATGGCGCTACCGATACAGATATACACATGGTGCGACCAGCCTGATCCAATTTTCCAGCACCTTGCAGCAGCAGCCATCATCGTCCTCCTGGCGGTCCTGCTCTCCATGAACGCAGTCGCCGTCGCACTGAGAGCATGGCAGCAAAGGAAATCACCATGGTAGGACTCATCACAGATCCCACCCGGAGGCAGAACGTGAACACCGCGAAGGAAGAAACAAACCGCGAAGACATGAACACTGCCGAAATGCACGCATGCTGTGACACGCCAAAATCGGCGCCACCAATCCTGACCGTCCAAAACCTCTCCATATACTACGGACAGCACCCCGCCGTAAAAAACGTCACAATGAACATCCCACCCCAGTGCGTCACAGCAATCATCGGACCATCCGGATGCGGAAAAAGCACACTCCTCAGATCCATGAACCGCATGAACGATTTCATCCCTGGCGTCCGCGTCGAGGGGTCCATCCAGTTCAACAACAAAAACATTTTCAGCTCAAAAACAGACCCAGTCGCACTCCGCCGCAGCATCGGCATGGTCTTCCAGAAGCCAAACCCGTTCCCAAAATCCATCTACAAAAACGTCGCATGGGGCGCAGCAATCAACGGCTACAAGGGAGACATGAACCATCTCGTCGAAACGTCACTCAAGCAGGCAGCCATCTGGGACGAAGTCAAAGACAAACTCCACCAAAGCGCACTCGCCCTGTCCGGTGGACAGCAGCAACGCCTCTGCATCGCAAGAGCAATCGCACTCCAACCGGGAATCCTCCTCATGGACGAACCCTGTTCCGCCCTGGACCCCATCGCGACAGCAAGAATCGAAGACCTCATCGACGAGCTAAAATCCAGATACACCGTCATCCTCGTCACACACAACATGCAGCAGGCAGCCAGAACCTCAGACTTCACCGCATTCATGTACATGGGCGAACTCATCGAGCTGGACGACACAAACATCCTCTTCACAAAACCATCAAACCAGCGAACCCAGGATTACATCACGGGCAGATTTGGATAACCATCCCAACCATCGTTTTGGACAACGCACCATGACCACCCATTTCGTACACCTGCTCGACGACATCACAAGAAAATCACTCGCCATGGCATCACTCGTCGAGGACATCGTCGAAGAATCATGCGAGGCAGTCTTAAACGCCGACGAAGGACTCGCCCGCCGCGTCATCGAACGCGACAACGAGGTCGACGAGGAGGAGGTCGAGGTCGAAACTGAGGTCATACGCCTCATGGCCCTGTACCAGCCAGTGGGTTCAGACCTGCGACTCCTGTGTACAATCCTCAAGGTAAACAACGACCTCGAACGCATCGCAGACTGCGCAGTAAACATCGCAGAACGCGCCTGCCATGTAGACGTAGCAGCCCTCACGGAAGCAAAGGGTGATCTCGAAAAAATGAGCCCACTGACCCGCGCAATGCTTAGAAAGGCGGTGCAGGCATACGGTGCACGCGACGCAGACATCGCACGCCAGGTCAGATCGCAGGACGACTCGGTAGACGCAATGTACGGCCACATCGTCCGCAACATCGTGGACAACGCAGCCAAGTCCCCGGAAAAAATGGCCGACTTCCTCGACCTCCTCTCAATCGCAAAGAACCTCGAGCGAGCAGCCGACCACGCAACAAACATAGCAGAAGACGTCATCTACCTATGCACCGGCAAAATAGTACGCCACGGCCACCGAGCCTGATAAAAGGGGACATGCTACTTTATTCATCGTCAATTAAAGGGGACATTCTACTTTTTCGATCGATCCCAGATCCTCAGAGAAGGCAACGATCTAATCACCCCCTACCCCATCTTCACCGCCATCAGCGCCCCACGCACCGTCACAAGCTCCACAAACTCACCGACAGCATAATCCCCAACAACACGATTCGGCGTAGGATACGCAACCTGAGCAACCCGCGCAGCAGCCGTCGCAACCGGCGGCTTACCCGAAAAATGCTGGGCAGCCACCACCAGATGCGCACCAAGCTCAGGATCGCTCGCAACAACCGCATTCACTTTCCCAAGCGTAGCAGCCACCGGCTGATCTTCCGCCACAGTCACCGCTACATTCGCACCCCGCGCCGCACGATACGCCTCCAAAACACCCGCCTGCACACGCCGAAGTTCAACCCGACCACGAATTCCCATCATCCAATCTCCCAACCCTATCCCTTCCACGGAACGCCGGGGGCCACTGGCGGCTTGTTCGCCAGTGCCCAACCCTACCCGGCGTCCACATCACTCAAACACGAAACCATCACATCCGGAGCAACCGGTGCATCAGCATCGGCAAACCCCGCAACCCGCGTATCATTCCCATCATCCACCCCGCCAGCCGTCACAGCCCGCACCCGCCAACGCCGCTCCTCACCATGACCAAACGCCGCCGACACCACACTGTACGCATATCGACCACGCCGATACGGAACGATCGCAGCATTCGGCGCATACGGATCGGTCACACCCGGCGGACTAAAATGACACACCTCAAAATGATCCGGCCTCTCCTCCTCAATCCGCGACGGATACACCCACCGCACCAGAAAACGCCCACCATCCACCGCAAGCACAGTCACCATCGCAGGCGTATTCGGCGACATCCCCAGCAAAGTCCCGCTCCCGTCGAACGCAAGAAACCGTTCCGGCGACGAACCAACACTCTCCACGCCACCACCACCGACCGCACGCACAGAATACGCATACGTCCTGTCCACCCCATGAGGACGCCAGGAAAAATTGCCCACCGATGCAGAATCCCGACCCGAAGCACCAACCAGAGCACGCGTAGCCTCAAACCCAGTCGTCACAACCCGCCGATACAGGTTATACCCCCCCGCCACACGCGGAAACGCGAACCCATTCGTTGCACACACACCATTGGCGATCCCCTCCGGCGTCCAGCCCCGGTGAATCGTATCGTAATGCTTCAACCACTTACCCATCAGTTCCGACGCCATCGCCACATCCTCCACAATCATGCCACAACCACGCTACCATCCTAACTCGGCACCACTTCGATCACGTCCGACCCACCATCCGTCGGCGTCATCGTCCGCAAAACCGTCGCACCATCATTGTCCATCACCACATCAACACCCGTCGAAATCGTGTGCTGACGCCTGTTCGCCAGCATCGCAAACGCAAGGTGCAATTCCGACTCATCCGAATCCACCGAGAGAAGCTCCCCAAACTGATACCGATTCCCGGCAGACGACCCACCGTCCGCACGAATATCAAATCCCGACACCGAATCAGGCACGGCGAAATCAAAGTAATACAACCCCGGAAAATCACCCGCACTCGTCTCGCTCATGCGATATTCACTCCACGCCGGAACGCTCAAAACCCACGTCCCATCATCCTTAAGATACCTGCCCGTCGTCCGATCAAATATGCGTATCTCCGGCGACAACCCGGCCAGTGCAGAACCATTGGCATCCAGAAAATTAGCTGTCAACCGCGTCGTCGCACCCTTAAGAACCCGTTCGTTTGCAATCATGATCCCTCAACTCCTTCCATTCATTCATACCCCACAACCCACACATCCCAGACACACGCTCGATCTCAAACCTACCCACGCAACCACACACGCGGCGGAGCAAGATCCTTATAAACAGGCGTCCCCCCAAACGGATCAGGAAGCACCCCATACACAAGCGACCGGGACACAAAATAATACTGAGCAACCGGGTTCGCATTGTTGTACCCAAGCAGACCAGGACCCTTCAGCGTTCCAGACCCCTGAAGCTGACCCGTTCCATTCGTGCTTGTACTCACCGCAAGCCAATACCATCCCGGCGTCAACTGAAGCGACATAGCGATCTCTTTCGTCCCGGTCGTCGCGATCGAAACCGTCCCTGCATCCAGCGCAAGCACACCTGGAAGCAGCGTGCTCTCGTCGTGTTCATACACACCAAGACGAGCAATCGCCGCTGGCTCCATCACCGTCACATACACTGCAATCCTGTCATAGGTATGCTTGTAGGGCACATAAAACGGATGCGCTGTCATCTCATTCTTTGCGAGATTATGGGCAGATGTCCCATCCTGATGAACCGGACCAAGATAGTACCGACCAGCCTGGTGACCGAACGGCTTTACTGAAGTTCCAAAGCCCCCCGCAACAACGGGTGTCAATCTCATCTCTCTATCCTCACTTTCTATACCTGCAATGCGGCTAGACCCTTCAGCACAATCGTCATATCAGAACCCGACGTCGAAGACCCAACCTGCGTCACATCAAACGTCAACACATCGCCAGCCACCACGGCATGATCCACCGTCGCAGACGTGTCCGACTGCGAACCCGCCAAAACATTGATCCGATCCGCATTGCTCGAAAAAATACTCACCCCCCCCACACGAATATCCACAATCAACGCAGACCCTGCAGGTGCAGTCGCAACGCGACCCGTCGCATTCACGAGCGTGAAATCCGCAGGAGCAACCCACTCAATCTCCCACACCTTCACGCTCAACACGCCAGCAAGCACCACCGTCGGGGTAAACAGAACATTCTTCGCAGAAGTGCCAACCCGCGACACCCCATACATCACACCCACGCGCTCATCCGTGATCGTCGCAACCCCGGACGCAACCACCACCGTCGCAAGCGGCAGATACGTCGTCTCATCGCTCGGAAACGCCGCAGCAATCTGCAACGCGTTGGCGCTGTCGAGATACACCTTCCGTGTAGCATTGTCCGGAACCGCCTGAGCGGTCGCACCCTCAAACATCTTGGCTACCCCGCCCAGCGAATACGCGATCGGATACACCCCGACCATAAGCGACCCCTCATCCACGACCATCCCCTGCCGCAGCGTCGACAACGCCGCATTCATCCGCTGCAACCGCCGGTTATACTGAACCTCATACGACGGCGTGCTGTTCGGCCCGACACCTTTCGCAACATACACAAGACCCGTCCCCGCATCGACCGTCCCATCCAGCGCCTCAACAGCAGCGTCCGTCGGATACGCCTCATTCGGATATACAATCGCCATCAGAAATCACCCCTTTCAATTCAAGTTTCAGATCAAACAACAACGCAAAGCAACCTGACAGGTGCAGGTACCCCATCTCTTCAGAGGTGGGGAACACAATGATCAGTTACCGCGTAAACCTAACTCCCCCGAACCGGCATAAACCGGCTGGCCTCAAACGCAAACGTCGCAACATCCGTCCCCACATCATACCCACTCCGACGCACACACTCCGGCGAGGGCGGTGCAGCATTCACCGTCCGCGCATCACCCGTCGCCGACGAAACATTCCCAGCCCCATCCAGAACCTTCACCTCATGCAGGAACCGACCGAACACATACCCCGGCGTATCAAACACCTGCGAAGAAGCCGGAAACAGATGCTCATCCCGCAGGTGCGACCCTTCCAGATGACCATCCCAGTCCACCCCATCCAGATGACGGCCCACGACATGCCCATCCAGCAAATGTCCCAGCCGCAACACAAACTCCGGAAAGATCGCAACCGCACGAGGCGTCAGCGGATGAGCAACATCCACGCTACCCGTCCCCAGATCGCCAAACACCTCGAACGCACTATCCCCCGTATACGCCCGCAACCGTAGCATCTCAAAACGTATCCGCTGCATCACCCATATCTCCTATCACTGCCCGCACACACCTCAAAACGCATCAACATGCGATAGTTCAAGTTCCGTCTCCCACCGGCCACCCACAAACCGATACCGCTTCCCAACCACAACCGGGCCCATCGCAGCACCATCCGCAAGCGTCACCAGCGAAATCCCACGCCCGCCAATCAGCGTAATCTCGTCGCCAATCGCAAAACGTGTGTCAACCCTTGGCACCACAGGCGAGGCACCCACACGCTGATCCTGCCCGCGCAAGGCAGCATCCCGCGCAATCCGAGCGATCGCATCCGAATCATCCGATCCAATATCGCTTGCTCCAGCATTGATCGCCCCAAGCACATTCGTCGTATCACTCCGCGTCACCAGCTCAAAATCGCCCGGTCGATACACAATTTCAGACGTCCTCAGCAGCGTCGGCGTCGATCCATCCGGACCCGCAGTCGCAGTCAACCGCGCATCCCCCTCGATCACAGCCGTCATCCGCACACGAAACGTCTGATCGATGATCGCATACCACATATTCTGATCCAGCGGATCCGCACCCGGCGGCGTCACCTGCGTAGGATTGACAGCCTTGAACCAGACAGCAGAAGGATCGCGAAGCACCTCAATCGGACCCGGCGCTTTCTGCCACGTCGCCCCGGAATCAAAACTGATCTCAACGAACACCCCAAACCCCGCCCCCGTCACCGTCCGCGTAATCGTCGGCAGAAACGCCCGCGATCGCCGCGACCATTCACCACGCCGCGTAATCCCAGACCCCGTCACGGTCGCAAAATCAAAGGGCAGATAATCATCGTACGGAGCATTGCGGTTGTACGTCGCACCATCGAACCGACCATCCTCATTCAGCACCCATCGCCTGCCCACAAAGGCATTCGCAGAAAAATTCGACCCGCTCGTATGATAATTCTGAAACCACACACTGTTCTCAACCACCGTCCCCAATATCGCAATCTGATCAGGCGTCAGCGCAATCTCTTTGGCAGCCGTCCGATCAACCAGCGCAACATCATCAAGATTCACCGTCGGAACCCACCCCGGAACCAGTGGCACCGTCATCTCATACGCCTTCACACCCCCCACCACCACCGGCGCATTCACAATCCGCCGATGATCCCACGTCAACCGCGCACGCGTCACCTCATTCGCACGCAAAACCTCCGTCCCCGAAAGCGCCTTCGCATCATACTTCGCAACACCATCCGCATGCGTCCCACCCGGTGCAAGCCGCAACGTCTGAGACGCACCATCACCAGCAGCCCACACCCGAAACGACGACCGCACACCAGACCCAACCAGCGCAGGATCAACGCTCACATGCACACCAGAAGCACCCGAAAGCAACGCCAACCCTTCCACCAGATTGACAGCCTCAACCCCCACAGAATCACACGGTTCCAGCAACCGCTCCAACAACCGAGACCCATCCCCAGGATCACCAGCCCCCGCACCAGCAAACGCTTCGGTCGCCGAAAAAACATCACCATCAAACACCGGCCCATTCCGCGTCCCATAAAACCAGACGAGGTACCGCAACGCGTTCAGATACGTCCACGGAATCCCGGCAGGATCGTCATCATGCGTGAAGATATAAATCGACCGCACCACCCCACCCGCATCCACAACAGACAGCGGCAGCGGATCACAATTCCGCGCACCATCCACATTGAACACACACGGCGTAGCCTCCACGAGCACGCTTTTCCCTGCATATGCAGCAGAATCAGCCGCCAGCCCGTCCAGAATCGCCCCACTCCGCATCCGCCGACCATAAATCCAACCCCCCTTCCGCCGAGCGAGTCGATCATAAACACCCACCGCTTCAAACGTATACCGCTCCGACCCTCCACCAGGACCACCGTCCCATCGCGTCGCCTGCACCGGCGGATACCCCTCAAACAACGCCAGCGACTCCGACGCATCCGCCTCAACCGTCCGCACCAGCACCCGAAGATCAGGCGAATAACGCGCCCGGGCAGCCGCACCATCAAACGTCGCATCAAGACGCACCGAAAACCGCGCCGTACTGATCCGCTCATCAATCCCAAGCGTCACATCATCGACACGCAACCGATCGTCCGCAGCATACACACCCGACCCCGGCGACGCCTCAACAGCCGCCACCAGAAGTTCCGATTCCAAAGCTCGTCCACACCCCGACACAGCAATTCTCCCACGTTTCTACTGACGTTGTCCTTATCCGAGCCGTGACCGTAAGGGAGCGGACACAACCAGAACCGTATTGCAAGCCATAACACGCACCCCTACGGGTTCAACCCCGTTCTACGGGTTCAACTGCACAAACAGCATCTCGAATGGCTGTACCGCTTCCCCCGACACCGGATCGCGCCGACGCTTCCCACGACGCGTAAACCGACGCGGCACGCAATCCCCAAACGTCCGCGAAAACGCATCGGTCAAATCCGCAGACGTCGCACCACCGATGGCAGTTTCGATCCCAGCCTCAACCGTATTCAGCGTCGCGTCATCAACCGCTCGAAGCTGCCCACGCCAGACTATCTCCCGCGATCGAACCCCCAGATGATGCTCAAACACACCATCCACACCGGGAAATGCGAACTGTGAAGATTCCGTGGACACATCCCCAACGACCACGTCTACAACACTCCCCGCACCCACAAGCGTGTCAGCATTCCACGTCGGCAGCGTCACATTGTTCACCCGCTCAACCACATACCGCTGCTCATACACCACCTGCGACTCATCCGCACCCACAAGCTGCTCATCCACCGCAATCAGCCGACGATCCGCATCAACAATCGCACCATCCAGATCACCCGCCACCAGCGACAGCAGCTCAAACGCCCCATTCACCGCCGCATCCCCAACCTGCGGATCGTCACCACCGCGCAGATTCCTGGCAGACACAAGCACGCTCAATTTCGGCATCCCAAGCACGCCTTCGTCACCAGCACCCCGACCCCGCCCCGCATACACAACCATCGCAGCCGGAGCAACCACACGTCGCAGATGCGCAACGCTCCGCCGCCGATCGGGGTCCGAAAACATCATCACCGACCGAAACGCATCAGCCCCTCCCGACTGAATCGCGGTCAACCGATTCATGACAGCCGTCGTAACATCACTCAGTTCATTCACAATTTCACCAATCAACTTTCATGTATCTGTAAGCGGGTTCCACCCTATGTCTGTAGGACGATCTACACCCGCCGCAAAAAGGCTGTCTGGCCCACCTCTTACTCCATGCCGTGTAGCCCACCTCTTCCTCCCAGCCGTGTGGCCCACCTCTTCAGAGGTGGGGAACCCGAAGATCAACGGTCATCCAAGCAAAAACCGCAATCCACACAGCTCGATCCATTATCCCTTCCTCCATCACCATGATCCCTTCCCCCATCACCGGATGCCCTTCCTCCATCACCGGGTGCCACTGGCGACTTGCCCGCCAGTGTGTTTCCCAAACGCCGGGTGCCACTGGCGGCTCGCCCGCCAGTGTATTTCCCAAACGCACAACAGCCCCGACATCGTAAAAAGGAAGGGCAGGGTTCAAGCTGAATCGCACCATATAGATGCGTATCCCATCTCCAGCGACTCACCAAAATACCCCACCCTCCCAGTCACAACCTCATCACATCAATGACGACGGATCACCAACTAAAACCCGCCCAGCGAATCACGCGTCATCACGCGCGTCTCACCGGTCACCGACGACCGCGGACCACCTGGCGACCCGCTTTCGATCACCGCCACCGAGGGCAGCGCAACCGAACCGTCAGCCACCGACTTCAACCACGCAATGGCAGCCTCACGCTTCGCACTGATATACGCCGGAACATCCCGACGCCGCATGTGCAAGCGAAATTCCGAAAGATCCAGCGAAACACTTTTCACCACGCCGGCAGCTTCCGTATGCGTCGCGAGGTCCACCGGAACGGCATACCGCTGGGAGAGATAACTGTTCACCTCACCCTCAGCCCCAAGACGCGCTTCGTCCACGACGGCAGTGTCAGCCGACCCCGTCCCCGCGTCATCCGTAAGCTGGATGTACCTGGCAGTCCCGAGACGCAGCTCAATATCACTGTTGACGATGTAACTCACGAATCACCTCACGATCACACGAAATCGGTCTTCACACCAAACTGCCAGTAACCATACGCAACGCTGTACCGCGCACGCACGCCATAGAGATACTTCTCACGCTTGAACCCATCTTCGGAGTCCTCCGTCAGCGATCCAAACTCGACAGCCTCACGATCCTGAAAGATGAACGGGCGAATCACGCCGTCCGTCTTAAGCAGATACCACGCGCTCGCATCGTTCAACCACGGCATCGAAATCACCCTGGCAACACCGCTCACCACGTTCGTCGTGTTGTTGATCACCGTCGCATTGATCGCTTCCAAAGCGTTGAAGAACATCGTCGGAGGAACCACGCAGACGAGACCTGTTGCACCAATCGCAAGCGGTTCGCCCTGATCGTCCTTGAACGCCATCATGGAGGAAATCGCCTGTTTCAAGGCAGTTTTGAACTCCACAACCGTCGGATCGTCCACACTGACTGCCGGGGACGTCAGATTGTTGTCCTGAGACCCGCTCGATCCGGAGACGTGCGCATCCCCGAAGAACGTGACGCCGTCGTAAGCGGTGTATCCCGCGCTGCCGCCATTGTTCAGCAGTTGCGCAATGAGATAGTCCTTGTGCGTCGCAGCCCGCTGCGCCATCTCACCGACGCGGATGCGAATCTGACCGGTCTGATCGTCGGAAATCTCATCGCGATCCACCTCGATCGTCGATTCATACTTCAGATTCTCGACCGAGTACGATTCATTCCCAAGTCCCTTCGCGACGCGGCCGGTCCCCCATTCGCGCATCCTCGGAACGCTCCCCAGCCAGCGATACGTCTCAGTATCCGACGTACTGACAATCCGCGTTGCAAGATCCTTGTAGTGTGCGGGCGAAGCGTCGAAGCGGTTGAAAAATTCGCTGCGCAAACCCTTCGTAAGCAAACCTGTGTTGATGATAGCCATACTGATGTCTCCCCATTGGTGACGTGATAATTACCCCATTGGCATTGCAGCCATGACATACAGTGCCACAAAGTGACATTTTGAAACGACCCACTACACAGCGTCCGCGTCAGCCACACCATGCAGACGGATCACAAAATCCGACCCGCTGATCCAGTCCTGAACGCGTCCGACGAACACATTCGTGCCAACAGCCGCCGTAAGAGACAACGTGTCATCATCGCTGGCATACACCTTCTTCCCAACGTCCGAGATCGTTCCACCGGGAATCTCGTGCGAAAAATCACCCTGCGTGAAAACACGCGCATTGATGTCACCATCCGCCCCGGAACTATTGTCAGCCTCCTCATAAGCGATGCCCACGAAGAAATTGTTCGTACCAGCTCCAGTCCCAGCCACAAAGGGTTTCGCATACCCCGTGGATTCTTCGACGACGATGAATCCCCCCTTGTAGATGCGCGTCGATGCTTTGACGGGGACGGTACGCAGTTCCTGATCGACGTAGTGGTCAACGTCACGATTGCTTGAGAGTGCCATGAAATATCCTTTCTCTCTATTGGGTTGCTACTCTTCATTCAACTGACGAAATTCATGTTTACGTTTCAGCTTCCGATTCAGCTTCCGATTCAGCTTCCGTTTCAGGCGGTAACCGCCTTGTGTTCCCGGAGGCAGAGGGCGACGTAGGCGTCCTCTGTGGTCAGCGCTTTCAGCGTCGATTCCGCGCGGTATTCCGACCTGGCGAGTGCGATCAACGCGTGTTGTGACATGCCCGTATCGCCCTCTGCCGGGGGTTTCGTGCGACCCGTCGGAACCGCCTGCGGGACGGTCGCCAGCCACGACTCAAAGAGGTCCGGTTCGCGCATGGCAAGCCGCACCGCGAAATCCCGCTGAGCAGGCGTGAGGCGTCTCGCACCATCCGCACGCCGCACCCGCTCCTCCGCATCGCGCGTGGCGATGCTCGACGCGAAGGCTTCGAGCTTCTCGGTCGCAGCGATCAGGATCGTCCCCACATCGGTCGCATCGCCAACGTCGAGCTGATTCCGAAGGCGCGTCAGCGCACTTTGGGCGTCCGATCGCGATGCATCACGCGTATCTCCGCCACCGCCCCATGCCTTGTTGATGATGGGCTTCGCATTGACGATCGCGGGCTTGTTCGTGAGCGCGACCGAATGGACCGCGATCAATTTCGCGTCGGATTTACGGACGATCGCAACCGGCGAAAGGTAGCGATACTGCTTGCCCGTAAGCTGCTCGATGGCTGGCGAGGTCCACTCCACCAGCGCGTAGATACCATCCCCCGCGACGGCTTCGAGGCGTTTGATCCACCCAGCCGCCGGTGCCTGACCCGACGGAGACGCGTAGGTTCCGCCGAGGGTCTGGTGCTCGTAGTCGATGGGCAGATCGGTCCCATGCGCCTGAAAGGCTTCGACGACGAGCATTGCGGATTCTTCGTCGATGACGAATCGCCCGTTCGTGCTGACCACCTCGCCCCATGGTGCGATGCGGATGCGCGTCGGGACCGGTGTGGCGTCCAGCGCGGCGGCGGCCAGTGCGATATGTCGCTGATTCGCACTGAGTCGCTGATTCGCACTGAGTCGCTGATTCGCACTCATTTGTTCCGTTTTTCGTTTCATTGGATTCACACTTCCTTTCACGATTTTCTTCGATATTGCTCAAGATTTTCCAGGTATTGCTGATGCTTCATTTTCGGTTTTGGGGATGCCAAGGCGGTCGTGGACCCAGTCGGTGGGTATGGACAGGCCGAGGTCGTTGACAGCCGAGGCGATCAGGCTGACGAGTTCCTGCTGCGATTGCGGGCGACGTTGCAGGCGGCGGAAGGTGGGGACGGGTGCGTCGTCGCCGAAGCGGAAGCGGACCAGTGGCGTCAGAAGATCGCGGCGGATGGTCATGGATTCTGCCCGGAGGTCGTCGGCCAATATGTCTTTTCGGACCTGCTCGTGGATGGCGGTGGCTGCGAGCGATCCCCGGTTTCCGGTGGTGTCGGTGGTGAGGGTCTGCCCCAGCCATGCTTTGCTGATTTCGCGGTTGAGATGCTCGATGAGGGTTTTGTAGGGCGGTTTTCCGCTGGATGTTCCTGTGTCGACGATTTCGAGATCGACCGCTCTGCTGAAGATGCCGGCTGCGTTCGCGCCGAGAGATTCGAGCATTTTGAGGAGGTCGCGTTTTTCCTCAGCCGAAGCGGATGGTTCGTATCGGGCGATTCTGACGGGCATTCCGAAGACCTCGCAGAAAATCAACCAGTCCTTGAGTGCGAGGTTTTTGGCGAGGTACGCCAGGGCTGTGACGCGGAGCAGGCCTCCGCGCATGGGATGGCCTACGGTGCATTGCGGTGTGTGGACGATGAATTTTCCGGATTCGAGGTGGATTCCGGAATTTGCGTTTTCGGCGGTCAGGACGCGTGGTCGGTCGATGTCGTCGAATACGATGCGTGTGAAATCGACGGGGATGATGTCGGTGAGGGTCAAGCCCTTGTCGGATTCTGACCAGACGAGTTCTGCTACAGCGATGTTGCGTCCCATGGCGAGGCTGAGGTGGCGGAGGGCGTCGTCGAAGGTGCTGAGGCTTCGGAGGACGGTTTTGCAGTAGTCGGCGATTTTCAGTGCCAGTGAAGTGTCACTTTTTTCCACGTTGACGCTGGGTTCGATGACCCATTCCAGCCCTGTGACTGCGAGTCGGCGTGTGTTTGCGACGCTGTAGATGTGGGGGTCTTTTTCTTCCATTTCCTCGTACAGTTGCATGGCTGAGGCTGGGTCGCCGGCGTCTGCTTCGCGGAGGATTGCGAGGAGTCGCTGGGGGGTGAGGTTTGAGGATGGGTAGTCTCGCCATGCGTCGGTGGTTCTTGGGTTGAGGACGCGTCCCGGTTTTGGCGGTGCTATGAGTGTTGTTGGTATGATTGCGTTGATGATGCGTTGCGTGAATGTCATGATTTTCGAGCCTCTATCTGATGCGTCATTGTTGATTTGACTGGTTACCAGGTTCCTGTTTGAGCGAAGGCGAGTGGTTTGACGGAGATCGCGGAATGCTGTGTGGATGCGGTTTCTGCTGCCTGGAGCGCGAGGGCTGCTGCCCAGAAGCGGTCTGCGTGTCCGGTTTTTGAGTGGGCGGCGTCGAGTCTGAAATGACCTGCTGATGTGATGGATCGCTGCAATGAATGGAAGTCGTTGCGGATCGTTTCGCATGTCGGGATTTTCAGGGTTGCACTTTCGATGGCGATTCGGAGGGTTCCTGCCATGTGTGATTTTGTGGCTGCTGTGAATGTGACCGGTTCGATGCGGTGGGGTCCGAATTTTTCGACGGCGGATTCTGCGAGGTGCATTCCGATTCCGCCTGCGTCGATGCAGCAGCGGCGGACGTATTTTAGGGACATGATCTGGCGGAGGATGTCGAATTGTTCGCGGAATGGGGTGTTGGAGAGTTCGTAGACGGCGACGGTTCGGAAGCTGCCGACGTTGGGCAGTGCCCGAGCTGCATGGGTTGAGTTGCTGGCGTCTGGCAGTGCCCGAGCTACCTGTGCGATTCCTGCGATGCGCTGGATGATCCAGAATACTGTGAGGTCGCGTTTTCTTCCTATGTCGAGGCCTACGGAGAGGTCGGGGGATTTTTTCGTTTTCTTATGCATGGTTTTGCACTCATCGGCGATCTGTTTTATGGAGATGTCTTTGTCGATGGTTGCGTCTTCGCAGCGGGCGATCTGTTCGTAGGTGAGCAGTGCTGTCGCTTCGTCGACGAATTCGCACTGGAATTCCTGTCGGTAGAGTTCTTCGTCTGCCATGGATGTTCGGATTTCGTCGCAGGATACGTCCAGCCCCTGATCGACGGCGTTTTGCAGGGTTATGGTGCTGCGTTCGAATTTCTCGTTCTTTGAGAGTTCGTAAAATATGTTGCCCTTGCCTTTGGGGGTGGATGCGATGTCGAGTTCGCCGTCGCCTCGGAGGAGGGTTGGGAATGTGGCTGCCCAGATGGCGCGGTCGTCTGCGTGCATTGCGAATTCGTCGAGGAAGACGTCGCCAGTGAAACCGCGGATGGTCTCTGGTTTTGCCGGCAGGCCTATGATTCTGACGCCGCCGGGGAGTTCGATTTCGAGCTGTTTGTATCGGACGCCGTCGAGGAATCGCTCGTTGTAATGGCGTGCGGTGATATGCAGGGCCTGGCAGTGCTGGCGTGCTTTCTGCATGAGCTCCCGCGACTGGCGTTCGCTTGCTGAAAGGAAGATCTGGTTGCGGCGGCGTTGCAATCCGCGAATGATTCTGCGCAGGGATAGCGTGAAAGATTTTCCGGTCTGGCGTGCCCAGTTTGACCAGCGGAATCTGGCGTTGGATTCGACGGCTGCCTTCTGGTAGGGAAGGAGTGCGACGAGTGGTGTTGCTTTTTGATTTGTGTTGTTCACTTTCTGTATCCCTTTCGTGCAATTCCCTTTTTGACTGCCACTGTTGGTGACAAGCCCGGCTGCCCTGATGACAAGCCCGACTGTCACTCCCTGGCACTCCCTGTGACTCCTTGGTGACTCCCTGTGACTCCCTGGTGACAAGCCACCTTGCCTGGTTCACCGATGCCCCGCTCACCCCCCTGCTCGCATGCGTTCGGTTGGTGGTCGGTCCGTCCTCCTCCTCCACTTATAGAACACACAGGGTGATCTACTTTTTTGGGAGAATTTTTGGGATTTCTACGGAAATGTTGATTTTTGGACTGTAAACAGGGGTAAAAAATTTGATTTTTATTTTATTGTGGTGTCAGGGGGAGGTTTTCCGGGGGGGGAAGGTCCGTATAAGTGGCTCTGCTTCGGGTTGTGTGGTGCGTTTCAGTGCGAAGGCACTGGCGGGCAAGCCGCCGGTGTCACCCGTGAATGGGATCGTTGCACTCCGGTGTGGGAGCGATTGCGGAAGAAGCGCGTATTCGGTAATTTATGGTGTCCGCCTGCTGCCAGCGTTGCATACCGATGGGGTTGCTCGTGGAATGGTGGAATAGTGGAATGGTGGAATAGTGGACGACTGGGGCTGGTTCCCTTTTAGAGGGACTGGCCCCTTCGGGTCTCGGGTCTCGGGTCACAGGCGTCTCGGGTCACGGGACACGGGACACGGGTCACACAGGAGCGTCATCGAATGCAGATATTGGTTTTCGTCGTGCTTGCTGCGATCTTGCTTGCGTTTGCCAATGGTGCGAATGACAACAGCAAGGGGGTTGCGACGCTGATCGCTGGGCGGGTGATGGCGTTGAAGCCAGCCATTCTGTTCGCTGCGTTTGCGACCCTGCTTGGATCGGTGACGGCAGTCTTGTTTGCTCAGAGGCTTGTCAAAACGTTCAGCGGTAAGGGGATCGTGGACGTTGAGATTGCAGGGACAGCGATGTTTGTGTTATCGGTCGGTGTGGCTGCCGCGATCACTGTCCTGATTGCCACGCGTCTTGCAATGCCGGTCTCCACGACGCATTCACTGGTGGGTGCGATCACTGGAACCGGTCTTGCGGCCAACGCGCTTCACACCGCAGCGGCGGTCAAAGCCTTCGCAATACCACTGCTGGTCAGCCCGGTGTTCGCCCTGGTCCTTGCCGCGGTGTCTTACCTGGTCTTTCGGGCGACACGTCTGCGACTTGGAATCACCAGCCAGACCTGTGTCTGCGTTGAAAATGAAATGGTCCCAGTCAGTCTCGGCGTGGATGGGACGGTGACTGCACTTGAGAGTCGGTTGACGCTGCGTGCAGAGGATGTTGGACAGTGTCAGACCCGGTATGAAGGGAATGTTGTGGGTTTCAGCGCTCAACGGACGCTGGATCGGGCGCATATTCTTTCGGCTGGTGCTACGAGCTTTGCGCGGGGATTGAATGATACGCCGAAGATTGCGGCGTTGCTGATTGCGACCTCTGCGATGGGTATGTCGTGGTCGATGGTGGCGGTCGGGGTTGCGATAGCGGTGGGCGGGCTTGTTGCGGTGTGGCGTGTGGCGGACACGATGAGCTATCGGATCACTGATATGAATGACGGACAGGCGTTTACTGCCAATCTTGCGACGGCGTTTTGCGTGATTGTGGCGTCTCGTCTTGGGGTTCCTGTGAGTACGACGCATGTGAGCTACGGGAGTATTTTCGGGATCGGAATGGTGAACGGGCAGGCGAAGTGGTCGGTGATTCAGAAGATCCTGCTGGCGTGGATCACGACCATTCCTGCTGCAGGCCTGATGGGCTGGATGATGTGGACGATGCTGTCTTGATCGCTATCTTGAGCAGCGTGCTATCTTGAGTGGCGGGCGGTCTTAAGTGACGGGCTGTTCTTGGCGGTGGCGATCTTGAGTGGTGCTCTGTCCTGAGTGGTGGCGATCCTGGGCGGTGGGCTGTCTTGGGCGGTGTTCTGATTTTCAGCGGCGTGCTGAGTTACCTGGTGCGTTCAGCGGCGTATACTTCCACTTCTTCTCCCCGTTCTCCCCAAATAAAAAATCGGCCGGGCGGGATGGTTGCTCCCGACCAGCCAATTGGATGTTTGTCCGACTGAATGCCTGCCCGACTGAACGCCTGTCTGATTGAACGTTTGTGTATTTCAACGACATCCAGCCAGCACTACCTGTAGCCACGCCCGTGACGACGCATACTTGTGCTACTTCTTGTTGGTGGTGCGCGAGTAGGTGAAGTCTGCTTCCTTGGTCTCGTCCGTCGCGACGCTGACTTCCATCTCCTGCTCGCCGTATTTTTCGTGTTTTGCTACCAGGGTGTACTTTCCTGGCGGGAGACCCTTGATTTCAAAGCTGCCATCTTCCCCGGTCATGGAGAAAAACGGGTGGTCCAAGACGTGGCAGACTGCCTTCATCCATGGGTGAACATCGCACTTGATGGGGAGATCCATCTCTGCCCGCTTGAACTTCTCCTTGAATTCGAGACCGATTTTGGGCTGAGATTTGTTGAATTCCTTGTTCTTGTTCGGGGTGGCGTGGATGTTGTGGGCGGTGTCGTCGCTGTTTCGGATCAGGATTTCCTGCCCCTTCATCACAGCGATGACGCGCGGAACGTACATGCAGCCAACCTGATCGAGAAGGACGGGCGTGGATGGCGGATCGTACTTGCCAGCCGGGGGATTCTTCACATAGAGAAGCACGTTGCGAAGCGTGCCATTCTCGTTGGTGATGATCCTGTCCTTGCGCGCTGCCTTACCGCCATTGAACTTGACGCACTGGGGGTTCATGGTCTTGTTGCGCTTGCCTTTGTAAGCTTTTCCTTCCCAGTTGACCTTGCCCTTGATGGTGGCGCCCTCTGCCAGCGCGTCGGCACCGATGGTGGCGACTGCGAAAACAGCCAGGCAAATCATAGATGCCAGTTTGGTTCGATTCATCTCAAATACTCCTTCAAACGTTATATTAGATCGGATTCGCCATTCGACGTTTGTCACACGTGGATATCGGACCGTTTGGCGTGCATTCCGACCTTAATCTTCGTCGTCTTCTTCTTCCTCGTCCTCTTCCTCGTCGCTGTCATCTTCTTCGTCGTCGCCCTCTTCTTCCTCATCATCGCCTTCGTCGTCGCTGACGGCGGATCCACCAGAGAGGCCACCGGGCTGAAGGGCGGTGTAGTTGAGCGTCCCAGCATTGTAAATGAAGTCCATCAGTAGTTGCATCTGCTCCTCGCCAGTGCTGCCATATTTGGCTTCGAGGGCCGCCCGGTCCTCTTCGGAGTAGGACACAAACGCACTTACACCCTTGGCGAACCACTGTGGCATTTTGGTTCCTGGCTGAATGGTTCCCGGTTCCTGCAACCAGCCATGCACCCATTCCTGGCGAAGACGTCTGGTGGTGAGACTGAGATTCGGGGCTGAGGGGTTCGTGTTGGCACCTTCAGCATTCGGATCACCCATCAGGTGGCAGGCGAGACATTTCAGCTCATAGAAGAACTCCTCGCCGAGCTTGAATCGCTCGTCATCGACCACGGGCCTTGGCGTGTCTGCGAATGGGAAGCGGACATCGTACAACTCGGACGTGAAGCGTGATACGTCCAGTACCTCCGCATACCCGATCGCGAGATCCTCCAGCGAGTTCGTCGGATCGACGTCATATTTGAGGACCATGCGGTTCTTCACTGCACTGCTCGCGAGGTAGTGCGACTGATCGCGCAAGGCATCTGTTGCGAACCAGAGATCGGGGTCAGGTGCGGAATCGCCCTCGGTGGCGCGGCGTGCGTGCGCCTTGCCGATATAGTCTTCGATCGCGTCGATCGTCTCCGACAGATCCTCAGATTCCTGACGGGTGATCCCGGCGAAGTACTGCACGAGTGTCGAGGTTTCTTCCTCGGACAAATTGAAGCTCGGCATTCGAACTTTCAACCACGGACGCAGCGTTTCAACGTTCTGGAAGAACCCATACAACCAGGGGAACTGGATCTTCGAACCCTGCCCGCGTAACCAGGGCGGTGCGTTGACCTCGTCAAATACGTCGCGACCACTCACGTTGTGGCTATAATACTGGTGGATATTGGCGATGTTGTCCTCGATACGATGACAACCGACACAATTCAGCTCGCGTGTGAGACTGCGACCGTCGGCGATCGCACCAGCCAGCGTGCTGTCGTAAGGAATTTTCAGCGATTGATCCACCAGGGGCGCCCGACGCGACAACAGGAACGTCACAAGCGCGTCAGCCTGGTCCTCGGTTAAGTAGAAGTTCGGCATTTTGAGCTTGTCATAGGGCGCCTTGATCTTGCCACGATCCCAGAAACGCGGGTTGAGCATCTTGTGTCTGGCGAAGGCAGCGTGCGTATGCGTGACGCTTTCCTCGGGATTCACCCCGTGGGCCCACTTGATGAGTTCCTCTGCCTCAGGTGGATATATTCTGGCGTATTTCTCTTTGTTTAACGCCCGAAGATGATTGTAGGTTGTTCCGAAGAAAGCAAAATCGAGCTGTCCGAGCGGTTTGACGCCCCACGCGGAAAGGTCGGTTCCTGGTGGCGGAGAGGTCTCAAAGCCGCCAATTGTGTGGCATGCATAGCAACCATAATGGGCGACCATCTTATTGCCAAGGTACATCTGCCGCTTGGTGAACCCATCCATATCGGCCACCATGCGTCTTGCTTTCTCCTCTCCGACTGCCTCCTCGATGGACTTGACCAGCAGGTTCGACAGGTGACCCTCCTTGTCCTCCATGATGTCGCGAGAGCGGCGTTCGGAATTCTGACCCGACAGAAGCAGGAAAACCAGGTCATCGTTCATCTGCCGATGTTCTTCGTCGTCTGGGAATTCGCGGATTTCGAATTCTTCATTTTCACGCAGCGTCATCAGATAGGCAGAGAGATCGACCGCTTCCTGGTCTGTCAGACGGAGGGACGGCATGAGCGTATTCGGGTTGTAGTGCGTTGGCTGCTTCAACCAGGAAAACAACCAATCCTGCGAAACCTTCGACCCGATGGCAGACAGTTCCGGAGCATGTCGCGTGAAGATCGGTTTCCCTTCGACCTCTTCCGGCTTGAAGTAGGTGTCTCGATCGGAGGCGACGTTTTCGAGCAGATACATCACCCGCTCGGTGTACGTCATGTCCTCGTAGAACGCCTCCGCAAACCTCTGCGTCCGCCCTTCCTCCTCGACCAGATGCTCAGACACCAGCTTCTCGCCGAACTCCGACAGATTCGCATGACACGCAAGGCAGCCAACCTCTGTAAAGAGTTTCCGGCCAGCCTTGGCATCTCCGCTCACCCCCTCAGGAATCGGTATGGAATCGTAGGGCTGACTGATCGCAAAGATGTATTCTGTGATGGCTTGCACTTCGGTTTCAGTCCGCAAGACCGGATGCGAATCGGATGGGTTTTCGCTGTAGGGACCGTTGTTTTCCTGTAGGAACAGATGTGGCATCCAGGTGGACGGACGGAACTTCTTCGGGTGGAAAATCCACTGCTCGGCGAAGTCGCGACTGAGCTTGGAGGCGACGCGCTTCAGATCCGGACCGACTTTGCGCTGAACGCCGATATCCTCGACGTTGTGACAGTTGATACACCCTGCCCGGACGAAGAGGTCGCGACCAAGATTGATGCGCGTTGCTTGCGATTCGCCCCGAAAACTTGTGATATCCGTAATCTTACCATGACACTTCACGCAGCCCGCTTCCGCATATTTCGGCGGATACATCGGACGATCCCAGTAATGATGGATCGTCTCAAACGTGACGTTCGGTATGAAAGCAGCCGTCACATAATGCTTCTTTTCCCACTCATGCTCCTGCTCGTGCGTGACCGGCGTATGGGCAGCCTGCACAAAATCTGTCTCTTGCGGATTCCCTTCGTGGCACACCGTGCAACCGATACGACTCATCGGGTGCGGCGAATCCACATTCACGAAAAGGTCCAGATTGGGGTGCGCGAGCAGTGGTTGCCCCAGCTTGATGGGATGGCGACCTGAACCTTCAAGGTAGATGTTGACGATCTCCAGCAGATCGTGGAAATACCCGTCACGCTGCTCATCCGAAAGCAGATTCCAATGCTCCGTCACCTTACCAGCCACCAGCTCTGGCGCTTCATCATCCCCATCCATCACCAACGTCGGAATGTCAGGATTCACGGGTGGGTCCAGACCCTCACGCTGCATCGCTTCACCGATGGCTGGCAACGCTCGCTCGAAACGACGCGCCAGATTCCCGAGGGTGAAATTCTTGTCGTCAATCGAAACATGACACGTCGTACACCGATCGGTCGTGTAGGTCTGTAAGTAATTCAATTCCTGACGAATATCGGGCAGGACAAGCTGTCGAACCTCATGACGGGCAGGCGTTCCCTTGGGGGCAGTAAAGTCCGCAAGCGGCATGTTGATGATGGTTCTGACAAGCAGGTTGCTGTACGAATTTTCCTTCTTGGCTGCGTCGTCTGCTACTTTATGGAGACGCGCGAGACGCTTCTCTGCTGCAGTGACATCTGCATCGATTTCCTTGAGCTTCGCCGTGACGATCCTGCGCTGATCTTCCAGTTCCTCTTTGGATTTCTGCAGACGTGCGACAATATCCTGCTTCTCGCGCAACGCCCTGCCCTTCTCCATCGCCTGAGGAGAATCTTCACCATGAGCACCCCGCGATTCCTCATAGTGAACCTGCATCACGCCAAGAACGGCGTTCTCATTGCCATAGTCAATCTTCACCGCATAGTGACGATCGTTGATCGAACGCAATTCCGCCAGAAGCTTCGTTCGCTCTTCACCACGAGCAGCAACAACTTCACGGGCAGCTGCAAGAACCTTCTCAGCCTCCGCAAGCTTCTCGCCATAGCTGTCGGTTTGCGTGTCGAGGTAGTCCAGATGCGCAAGGGCAGCCTGAGCAACCATGTAGTCGTCCTGAACGCCCCGCCAGGGACGATCGTAATCTTCCCAGATCATCCAGACGAGGCTTGCAAGCAGACCCAGACTGCTAATCGCGAACCAGCGGTTCAGCTTCCTCATATCGAAGAGGGTTTCGGTGGGGATGGGCATGTTTTTGTCGTATCCTACTGTTGAATCCTGCTACCGGCCGGCGCAATCCTTCGACTCAAACGAGAGCAGCTCGCCTCCCTGCAGACACATATCCGATACAGCCTGAACCTTCGGAAACATCCTAGACGTTCAGGAACAACTCCGTAATCGCCACAATATATTTGAAGTTAATGGTCCATCGCAGCGCCATCTTAATAGGGACCAGTACAAGCCAGAGAAAGAGCTGACACATCAACTGATATCGGACGAAACCTAGCTGATCACCCAGCTTCTTGAACACTGTGACACGGAGGAAGAACGGTACAATGAAGAAATACACCGCCAGAACGACGATCCCGGGAAGCTCGCGGAAGATGTAATACGGGAGTCCCGCCACATCCTCTGTCGGCATACCCTGCCCCATCCACCGGACCCAGAAAATCTCCGAAAAATTGATGTTCTGCAAGGCAGCAGGACGATGCATGTCCCAATATTCATACGGTCCATAGAAATTCCAGTTCGGACCGCGTAAGAACGTCCCAAAGACAATCAGCACCACCCACAATATCACGAATCCGACCATGAACATCGAAATCGCAAACTTCCGCTCCTTGAACGTGTAATACCCATTCCCACGCGGATTCCGGTCAATGTACGGTATCGCAATCAGACCCAGCACAATGAACCCGGGAAGCAGAACCCCCGCGATCCAGGGATCAAAATAGACCAGCAATTCCTGCAATCCGAGGAAATACCACGGTGCTTTCGCAGGGTTCGGAGCAACGCTCGGATCCGCCGGCTGCTCGAGCGGGGCACGAAGAACAACCGCCCACACAATTAGAAACACTGTACACAGCAGCAACGCAATCAGCTCGGCATACACAAGGTCAGGCCAGACCAGAACCTTGTCATCACTACCAGCCTCCAGAAGAGGTTTCCCCTCCTCCATGTTCTGATCGTTGATGGCAGCCTGTCGGAACCCCAGCCACAGACAAAAACCCAGCGTGTACATCATGATCGTAATGGGAACATTGTCAGCCTTCTTGATAATCGACCAGAAGTCGCTATCCAGAGCACTGACCGCGTAGAACACCGTAAAGGCGATCAAGGTAAAAATCGCGAAGGAGGGCTTCGTGAATCTGCGATACCCTATCAGGAAGACGGCCAACCCGATGCACGAAATAATGAAGAACCAATGCGGTTCGCACATAACATTGATGACGTGCTTGATGCCCTCGATCGCGCCCTCGCCCAGCATTGCACTATTGATAATGGTAAGATCACTCATGTCGCCTGGCCCGTGGTTCCTGCAAATTACCCGTGTCGATACGTCCCAATAAAAGCACCACCACTACAGTGGACCGCTGATTCCACCATCTTTCCGGATACGCCAGAAATGCACCGCGATCAAGACAGTCACCACGACAGGGATGAACACGCAATGCAGAACATAAAACCGCAACAGGGCATTCGGACCCACAAACGTACCCGCAAGCAGTCCGAAACGGGCATCGTCTCCGGCATGCACCAGCGGTACATCACCGATCATCACAAAGCTCGCCAGCGGCCCTTCGTGACCGATCAGAGGAGTCGCCCTTGCCATATTCGATCCAACCGTAATCGCCCACATCGCAAGCTGATCCCAGGGCAGTAGATAGCCCGTAAAAGACAGCAGCAGGGTCAACACCAGCAGAATCACGCCAATGCTCCAGTTGAACTCACGCGGAGGCTTATAACTCCCCGTTAAGAACACCCGGAGCATGTGTAACCAGATCGAAATCACCATCGCATGAGCACCCCAGCGGTGCATCTCACGCAACAAACCCAGCGTCACATGCGCACGAAGACCCTCAATATCGAAGTACGCGTATTCAACCGTAGGCCTGTAATAGAACATCAACAGAACACCGGTCACAACCTCGACGAGGAATATGAAAAACGTCAACCCGCCCATACACCAGGTAAAGGACAGGCGGATTCCGCTCTTGCGAACTGCAACAGGGTGAAGATGAAGGAACACATTGCTGAGGATGGCCATCGCACGCGTCCTGCGGTCACGCGGAATCCCGTGACGAAAAACGCTTCCCCATATCTGACCTTCTCTGACCCAGTCTCCGAAACGATTGAAAACGCTCATGTATTTTTCAGCTTGATGAAGGTTGACGTCTGACCCGAATCGAGCCCGGAAGACGATTCCGACCGCGCGGCGGATCGAACAACAAGGACACTGGCAAACGTATAATGACTATTTCAACAACTTGTCGCGACAATTTCAACAGCAAGAGGACGACACTTTAAGAGGCGAACACGCCCCACGCAAACCGTAAGATAACATCAACAGGAAAATATCAAACGGTCATAATACTAAACATCAAACGGTAATATAACTGTCAGGGTTCTCCCATTCGCCCTTTTCGTACTGGAATTTCTTGCTACGGTCCACAAGGATGTTCCCATCAATCAGAACAATCTTAAAACGCTCAAGCGGACGAGGTGCAGGACCCTCAAAGTTGATCCCGTCAGAATAAAAACCGCTCCCATGGCAAGGACACTTGAACTTCCGGTCATTCGCAAGCCAGTTCGGAATGCATCCAAGGTGCGTGCAGATAATATTCAAGGCAGATATTCCGTCGTCCGTTCGGATCAACCAGAACCCCTGCGGCTTGAAATCCTCATTCACCTCACCCGGCAACATCGAGGCATAGACCTCAGCAGGACCAACGCGCACTTTCGGATCCGGCTCTTCAAGCACGTTCGGCATCATGAACCGCTGAAACGCAACACCCGAAATCGCCGTCGTCGCGCCAAGAGAAAGCCAACCAATACCCATCGCAGACCCTGCAAGCAGGCCGCGACGCGAAAGACCCTCTTCAACCTTCTTCGCTGACGACATCACCTTCGATTGCTTCGCATCGGGCGGAAGATCCGCTGACGACGTCTTATCCCAGGCTTTCACAGCCGGAGAACCCTCATCAGATTGCAAAACGCCAGCAGCACCACCACGAGCAGTCGCAGCACGAAGCAGCGCCTGGATCGCCGGATCTGGTGCACCAGCCACAGACACCTTCGGAGCAGCAACCTTTGGAGCAGCAGCTTTCGCCGGTGCAGCGGCCTTCGCAGGTGCAGCAGCCTTCACATCCGCAGCAGGAGACGCCGAAACTTCCGAAGTCGCCTCAGCAGCAGGCGACCCCGAAGCAGGAGACTCAACAGCAGGCGCGTCTGCAACTTCCTCGCTGACCGTCTCAAATTGAATGACGTCGACCGGGCACTCCTCAGCCGCATCAACAATATCATCTGTCCGCGGCTTGGTGAAATCGGCACTCATCGCCGCAGGACGAATCAGACACGAATCCTCCGTAACCTCAAACACATCCGGAGCAGTCGTCTCACATGCGTCACAGACGATGCAACCCTCTTCGATCCAAACCTTCGTAATTACGTCTTTTGTCGCCATCGCGACCTTTCTTACTCGTTAGAACAACCCGGTTTAAGCTACCGCAAGACGCACAGCACGCACGCCAGTCGCGGAAACAATACAGGAAAGTTCCCCACCGCGAAACATCGTCAGCAAAGATGTAGAGCTTTTATCTGACGAACGACCCTTTCCAGCACGTTCAAGACCAGCACGCCACTGTAAAACAGCATTTTCAACTTCAGCAGATGAATCAGAACCCAGAAGCTCAATCGCTGCACGAATCTCAGAATCATCCAGCCCGCCAGCAGCATGAATCGACGCTGTCAGGTAGCGATTAATCACCGCAGCCTGCATATCATATTCACGAAGCTCACCAGACGGCGTATGAATCCGAATCTTCACAGACTCCCAGTACGACCGGTCAAGCATATCCAGCAACAGCGATTTACCCGCCAAACTCCCAAGACGACCCAGCGCAAGCGCAGCATTCCACTGAACCTCACGAGCCTCAGCAAGGTACGCATCCCCAAGCGCAGCAACCACCTCACGGTCATCAGGACGCGCAATACCCGAAAGCACCACGCAGGCAACTGTCTGTATGATCGGGTCACGGTCACCAAGGGCTGCAATCATGCTGGGAAACGCGTCACGAATAGTCGCAACATCACGCAAATCTGACAACGCAAGCAACGCCTCACGACGCGTAGCAACATCAGCATGACCCACCAGCGCAGCAAGCTGCTGAACGGCAATTGGATGCTCCGTCAAGGCAAGCGCCCGCATCACAAAGTGCGTTTTTTGCATCTCAGACGCCGATATCTCACCAAATTTAGACCGCTCAGCGATGAGGGAAACTTCCCGATCCAGCAACCCCGACAGCCGCTCAGCAGCCATCCGAACCTGATCATCACTCAGCTCAGACTCCTTTTTTCGCAACCGCAACGCAAGTTCACGCCCCACCTGCCACAATTCCTTCTCATTCGGCAGCAAAACCCCCACCGTCTTCGCACCCGAGCTGCTCTCAAGAATCGACAACAGCTCGTCAATAGGACGCTCCTGATCCGTCGTAATCGATCCAAACAGAAGCACGACAACCACCGCGCAACCGATAATAAAACTCACGATCAACAACGGAGCAGCAAACAACCGCGCAAGCAGCGACCCCGTCATTGGCTCAAGATCTGGCAGCTCAGGAAGCTGCGAAGGCACGGTCGTACCTTCGGACATGGGCGCAACGGAGGATTCCGGCGTCTCATCAGCCATGGAAACCGCTTCCCCATCCCCCGAACCATCCACCATGTCAGCCTCAGGATTGTTGTCAGCCTCAGGATTGTTGTCAGCCTCAGGATTGTTGTCAGCCTCAGGATTGTTGTCAGCCTCAGGATTGTTGTCCTGCATCGTCAAAAACACCTTCACCGCAAGCGAATCCGGAAACATTGTGAACAAATTCACAATGCAGGCCCAGAGAGTACCCGGCAACCCTCCACCGCCGGTTCCCACACGGGCATCGTCGGGATTGTTCAAGGATTCCCATATTTGTCAATACTACTTCCATTTCAGAGAATGGCCACCGCAGAGCGCATCCCAAACGCACCATACTGTTTCTGTACTGTATCTGTGCGATCCTACACGTCCATATGGACATCCACGATCCCCTCACCCACATCCGCAGACCATGCTATTGCACGCCGTGCAGCCTCTGCGTGGGCAAAATACCACCTGGGATGGTCAGCCCTTCCCACGGGTCCGTGTCAGCTTAGGCGAAGATGTGAACGTAAGAACGCATGTAGCACAGCCGCCCTCGGCTGTGACCGTTAAATGCACCCATCCAGACATTCGTCCAACAAAATAAAAAAATCTTACACCCCAAAAACGCCGTTTTTAGTCTAAAAACCAAACATCCAACGAATGCCGAACACGCACCACCGGCGAAAAGTAGATCACCCTGGGTGTTATATAGGTGGAGAAGGAGAAGTCTGAACATAAGAGTGGAGAAAACCGAAATGACAACCACAAAAACCGCAACATCAACCCACCGTCAGAAACCACAGGGACAATGTAGCACAGCCGCCCTCGGCTGTGTCCAGCACCAGCACCCCGCCCAACGTAGCGCAGCAACCCCCGGCTGTGTGCTTTTCTGCACACTCTGGTGCGTCTTCTTCAGCGGACTCAGCCTGAGCACCGCCCACGCAATGTTCGTCCCCCGCACCGAACGATGCTACACTCCCAGTCAGAAATCTGCCCCGAATCCGACATCACGGTTCAATATGGACACCAGCAGGACGAGAACAGAATTGACACAGGAACCTGACAACAAAGCTCATTCGACGGATATGGGAGAAGACGCAGGAGACCAGGATCGAACCGTCGAACCCATCCTCATCCACATCCGCAAACGCACCCCCGGCAGACGTCTCGACAAAGTCCTCCGCGACAGATTCCCCAGAATCTCCCGCACCATGATCCAGAAGATGATCAAGGAAGGCGACGTCACCGTAAACGACCTCCCCTCAAAACCCAGCTACGAGCCAGCCAAAGACGACGTCATCACCCTCATGACGCCCCCACCACCACCCTCCCGCGTCATCCCCGAGGACATCCCCATCGACGTCCTCTACGAAGACGACCACATGCTCGCCATCAACAAATCAACCGGCATTATCTGCCACCCCTCCGGAGCAACCCAGACCGGAACCCTCGTCCATGCCCTCGCCCACCATGCTGAGAAACTCAGCGCAGGATCGGACCCATTCCGACCCGGCATCGTCCATCGCCTCGACAAAAACACCTCCGGCGTCATGCTCGTCGCCAAAACCGACGAAGCCCACTGGCGACTGGCCCAGCAGTTCGAACGCCGCACACTCCAGAAAACATACCTCGCCATCGCCGAGGGCGAAATCTCGCTCGACGCCGACGTCATCAACGCCCCGCTGGCGACCAACCCCTACATCAAGGACCGCTTCATGGTCGCGGGCAAACCCGTCCATTCCCAGATCGTCAAAGAGGCCATCACATTCTACACCGTCGCAGAGCGCTTCACCGGATTCACCCTCGTCGAGCTATCCCCCAAAACGGGCAGAACCCACCAGCTCCGCGTCCACATGTCCAGCATCGGACACCCCCTCCTAGGGGATACACACTACGGCGGACACCTTGTTACGGAGGACGACATCACCGGAAACGGATCCACCGACCCGCTCCTCAGCTACCAGGCTCTCCACGCGTGGCGGATCGAATTCGTCCATCCGATCTTCGAGCGGAAAATGACCATCGAAGCGCCCATCCGCGACCGTATCCAGTGGATCACCCAGCTACTCCGCGACCACCGAAGCAAGCAATCAGGCGGGCGATCCGTCAGACACTCTGGCGGGCACTCTGGCAAGCGTAGCACATGAAATTCCGAATCCTCACTTACAACATCCACAAAGCCATCGGTCTGGACCGAAAATTCCGCCCCGACCGAATCGTCGCCATCCTCCGTCACCACGATGCGGATATCGTCCTGCTCCAGGAGGTCGATCGTGGTGCGCCGCGGTCTAACCACCTCGACCTGGCCTCGCACATCGCCCGCGCCCTCCAGTACGAATATCGGGCCGTCGGGATGAATGTGTTCCTGAAGAAGGGCAAGTATGGAAACGCGACGCTGTCACGATTCCCCATCGACCGTCAGCGGAATATCGACCTCACGATCGGCTGGCGGAAGCGCCGCGGAGCGCAGCACACCACGATTCACCTGCCGGGGCTGAACTCTGCACATGCCAAGAGCGATGCCTCCAAAGCAACCAGTACACCGGTCGACATCTTCAATCTCCACCTCGGCCTGTCGGCTACAGAGCGTCGCGAGCAGATCCGCAGGCTACTGGACACGAAAGATATCGGATCGCTGACAGACGACTGCCGCTGCATCATTGCGGGGGATATGAACGACTGGCGGGGCGTGCTGAAACGTCAGCGATTTGCACCTGCGGGATTTCAATGTGCGACGAATCGACGCCCCGGATCGAGATGGTCCATTAAGACATTCCCGGCCATCGCCCCCACTGGCGGACTGGACAAAATCTTCTATCGCGGACCACTCACCCTGGTCCACGCCTACCGATCACGCCTGAAGCTGGCGATGTCAGCCTCCGACCACCTGCCTGTCATCGCCGATTTTGAGTGTGGCCGATTTTGAGTGTGGCCGATTTTGAGTGCGGCCGATTTCGAGTGGGGCAGTCACACAAGAGGTTCACGCTTCATAGTCAGCGTTTCGGAAACCCCAGCGACTCCCGGCCCGCGCGTTCGGCGGCGCAACAGCAGCGCTGTGGGTGCGAAGAGCAGAAGCGTGGATGGTTCCGGGATGGTTAGCAGCATCCCAAATTTGGACGTATATTCGCGATCACCCGCTGGTCCGGTGGAGCCAAATCCCTCATATTCAGAGGTGATGCGGATAATGTCACCGACATTTGCAAACAGCATCGTCTGCACCACACCGTCCGTTTTTTCGCTTAAGGACACAAGCTCCTGACCTTGTGTGACGTTTTCGATCAGGACGCTGGATGATCCTTCAAAATTGACAGTGTCGTCGATGAATAGCCCATAGTTCCATTCCACTTCCTCGACGGGCATCATGAACTCGATGACGGACGAAAGATTCCCGTCGGCCATCCCGCCCGGGTTGTCGCCGCCAGTCACATGCGACGGAAAATACCCTACCATCAACTCCACCCTGATGTTTATCAAATCCTCGAGGATGGTGATCTCGGAGAGTCCAAATGATCTTGCGCTGGCTCCAAGCGTTCCTGGCGAGGCGCTG
>JAJRYY010000052.1 GCA_024275565.1 Planctomycetota bacterium | reverse complement strand
GTTTGGCGAAGTCGATGAGGACGAGTTCGCCACCATCGCGCATGGCCTTGTGGAGGGATGTCATGGTGCTTTTTGGGAATTCCATGTGGTGGTATGTGTCGCATGTGAAGGCGAGGTCGATCGAATTATCCGGGAGTTCTACGGAATCTGCCTTACATAAGACGCAGCGTACGTTTCTGAGGCCTGCCACGGTTGCGCGCGTGCCGATGTGGTCGAGGAAGTTTTTGGTGATATCGACGGCGTAGAGGGTTCCGGATTCGCCGATTGCTCTGGCGAATGGTTCGATGAACAAGCCCGTGCCCGCACCGATGTCCGCGACGTTCATGCCTTCGCGAAGGCCTAGCATTGCTGTAATTTTTTCCCGCTCACGGTAGATTTCCCGGCCTTCCCGTTCAAAGCGGGCTTCCCACTCTGAGACGTCCGGGTTCTGATACTTATCGTTCACGCCCGGACGGACACTTCGTTCGCCTGTGGAGCTGGTAGGGGTTTGACACCCTGTGATGAGTGATGCGACTGCAATGCCTGCCATCAGCATCCATCGGGACGATTTTGCCATCCTGTTTGCCATCCTGTTTGTGATCGTGGTTGTTTTTTGTGTTGCCATGTCCGTTTTTCTCCCTTGTTGTGTATTCATGTCGTTTTTCCCCGTTCACCGTCCCGCCCCGTTCATTACTGGTTCCTCACCTGTGTGGCGGTGGAGGAGCTGATTCTCTGCCGGCGCTTGCTAAACGCTGGTGGTGGCGTCAGGATTGTGACCCGGATCACAAAATAAATCGATGCCACCAGAATACTAAGAACCAAAAATGCGAAAACCTTACAGTGAATTCTGATAATTTTATAAAATTTTTTTCCTCGGAGACGTTTGGACCGCATCTGGAGACGCTGGCTGCGTTTTCGACGGGTGCCCGTCTTGCTGAGGCTGGTCTTGGGTGGACGCCCGGTGATGCGAATGCTGCGGCTGCACTACGATTTCGTCTGCGTGGCGTGGATTCTGGCGGTGGTGGATTGCGGATCGTTGCGTTGCTTGGTGGAGCGTCTGGTGGGAAAAGCACCCTTTTTAACTCGCTGGTTGAGGATCTGGTGAGTCGGACGTCGGCGCATGCGCATGAGACGGTTGGTCCGATCGCTGGGTGTTATCGGGCTGATGCTGGTGTGCTGGGTGATGCGATGGCGAATGGGTTGTTATTTCCCGGTTTTGAGCGTGTGGTGGTCGATGCTTCATCTCGGCGGGTGAAACCCGCCCTTCAGAAAAGCACTGATTCGGATTTGCGGCGGGCAGTGCCCGCCCTACAGAGCGATCTTGATTCTCAGCGGGCAAAACCTGCCCTGCAGGGGAGTGCGGGTGCGGTTACGGTTTATTCGCATGATCTGGAATCGCTGTCCGGGATTCTGCTTGTGGATACGCCTGATATTACGAGTCGGAAGTCTGCGGATGAGGGGGATGTGACGCGGCAACTGTTGCCTTTTTTTGATGCTGTTGTGATTGTTGTGGATGAAGAGCGGTTTTATGACGCGGCTGTCTTTGATGACTGTCTGGATGTTGCGCGGAATACGGGTCCGGCGTTTTTTGTGCTGTTCAATTGTACTGAGTCGGGTGAGGCTGTTTCTGAGGATGAGCGGAAGCGTCTTTGCGATCATGCGATGAGTCGTTGCGGTGCGGAGGCGATGGTGAGTCCTTTTGTTCCGGGGAGTGGGTATCGACCGTTGCATGGTGATGCGGTTGAGCGGGTACGCGACTGGATGGGGCGTGTGGATGTTTCTTCTCGCGGTGATGCTCTTGCGGATCATCTGTGTCGGCGGTGTAAGGTTGTGCTGGAGGAGAATGTTGCGAATGGTCGGCGGTTCGCTGATCTTTCGGCGGCGGTGGATCGACAGCTTGATGAATTGACGGGTGACACGCGGTTGACGGCTGACCTGCTGACGGATGATGAGCGGCGTCATCTTGGTGTTGGTCGTCGTTTTGTGCCGTTGTATGATACGGTTTATGCGATCCAGGATCGGTTGTCCGGGTTTCTCGGCGGAGGTGTCTTTGGTGGGAAGCTCGGGAATCGACGTGCCGATAGCGTTGATTTTGAGAAGCGGTCGGAAGCGTTGTCGGGTACGTTGCAGCGGAATTTTGAGCTTCGGTTTCAGCGTGCTACGGATGCTGTTGATCAGGCGATTCTTGATAGTGCGTATGTTTCGGATGTTTCGGATGCCGGGGCTGCGATGACGACGTGGTCGCTTCCGGATTTTGATGCGGTGACGTGGGCTGCCCGTATACGCGATCATATTGATCAGTGGAAGCGTGAGAGTACGAGTCGTGCGAAGAAGAGCGATGTTGCGGGGTTTGTGCTTGCCGGTCCGCTGCTGCTTGCTGATCTTCTGTTTCTTGGTGGTGCCGGGATGACACTTGGGTGGTCTGTTGCGTCTGTTGCGGCGTTGTTTGGCGGTAAGACGCTGGTGGCTGCTTTGCAATCTTCTGATGCGTTTAAGGCGTATCAGACGACGGTTTCTGCGTATCAGGCGTTTTTGCGTGAATCTCTGGAGGTGCAGTGTCGTCGGAATCTTGATGGGTTGCCGAAGCGTCATTTGCCGATGCGTGATCCTGCGATGCAGGCTGTTCTGGCGATGTCTGCGCGGCGGTGATTGCGGACTGTCACAGGGACAGTGTTCGGCGTTTGGACATGGTCCGCACAGCGGATCTACATTGTGGTGGGTGAAACCCGCCCTACAGAAACTACGCGGCGAGGGGTTTGGTTGTGGTGGTTTATATGGACGGACGCGATGCAGGACCTCGGGTGGCAACAGCCTGCCCTACCGATGCGAATCAGGCATCTGATGTTGAATATCGGCTGGAGGCGATCAATCGTCGGTTGTCTGGATGCGTACAGGCTGATCCTCTGGATTTGACGACCGGTGCTGGGCATACGCTAGCGGACCCGCTTTGGGTGTGGGGTGTTTTTGGTGGCAAGGAGGTTGGTAAGACGACGTTTATCAATGCGCTTGCAGGTGATGCTGTTGCGGACCCGGGGGCGTTGTATGGTGAGGGGACGTTTCGGCCTACGGTGTATTTTCATGGTGATGATGCTGTATCGCTTTCGACGCGGTTTGAATCGTTGCGTGATGTTGATATGACGCAGCGTTCTGTTGCGCCGGATTCGATGCGTGGTCTGGTGCTGGTTGATCTGCCGGATTTTGATTCATTGTTTACGCGTCATGCGGAGCAGGTTCGTCGCGTTGGGTCTGTGCTTGATGGGATCATCTGGATTACGACGCCGAAGAAGGTTGGTGATCTGGCTGGGATTCGTGAGATTGAGCGGGTGCTTAAATCTCGGACGAATTTTCTGTATGTTGTGAATAAGATGGACTGGTTGATCGCGCAATCGGATTCTGCGCCCGAGCATGAGATTTCGCGGATGCGTGACGCCCTTGCTGCACAGATTGGTGCGGTTGATCTTGAGGCTGAGCGTTCGGATGTGGATGATGAACGTTCGTTTCTGATCACGGCGAAGCATCGCACACGTGAGTGTATTGTCGCAGAGATCAATGCATTTCGGAATGATGGGGCGCGGTTTGATTCTGAGGTGTTGATGCCGGTGGCGGATGATTTATTGCGGTCCTTTGAACGGTTGCGTCGGACGCTGACGACGCCGCCGACGCGTGAGGTGGCTGCTGCGAATAAACATGCGAATTTGAGGTATCAGTCGCGTGTGCAGGTTGATCGTCTTCGTGCGCACTATCAGCCGGAGAAGTTGCTGGATCGTCTTGAGCGTGCTGCGTCTGCTGCTCCGATTGGGGAGATTGTTTCGCGTTCATTTCCTGATGTGTATGTTCGGAATCTTCAGGCGCGAGCGTTTGAGGAACGCGGACTGTTGCCGGAATGGTCGAGTACGTTATTCAGGACGCGGATAGCTTACTGGTCTTTGATTGGGGTTATTGCCTGGCCTGTGCTTGCTTTGGGGGCGCTGATTTCGCGGTTGCGTCCTGGGTCGGCGCTGGTTGACCTTGCGTCGCCCGAGCGTGATGCATTTTTTCGGTTCGATGGATTGTCGCTGATTGAGCGTGCTGAGGCGGTCTGTGTTGCAGTCGATGTCAGGCTTGGTGCGTTGGCGCGTAAGCTTCGTCTTGATCTGCCGGATGCTTCAGAGATTGCTGATCGGTTTCAGGCGGATGCGACGTCGCTGATTCGGCGGCGTGGTGATGCGATGCTCGGGGCGCTGGTGGAGCGTCGTCCGACGATTGTGGGGCGATTTTTTCGGGCGATGCTACCCGTCGCGATTCTGTTGTGGTTTCCGCTGGTTCAGCCGATCGGTTCTGCGGTGCTTGATGTGGTGTTTGAGGATGGGTTTGCGCCCAGTTTTTCGATGGTGCGTGCGGTGGTTGGTGCATTGTCGGCGAGCGACGTGCTGAGTGGTGTATGTGCTTCGCTGGTGCTGTTTGGTGCTGTTGTGGGTGGGATTTATGCTGGGTGTGCGCGTGATGCGCAACGTATGATCCAGAGATTGCAGGATGCGACGGATGATTTTACCGATCCACTCCGTGAGGGTGTTGTGCATGCGTTTGCAGGGCCGGTTATGAAACGACGGGATGCGCTTGTTGAGATTTCTGATACACTGGGTTGCATCGCGGGTGGGGTCGATTTCAGTGGTAACGGAAACGGAGTTGAACATTGCGAAGGATGACTGGTATGAGCGGTGGTGGTGTGTTTTATCACTTGTTGATCGTCGCGGTTTCGGTGTTCACTGTCTCTATTCCTGTGTCCACCGTGTCTGGTGGAGAAGTTCCGCCATCCGGGAAGGGCGTGCCATCGCCGGTTGCATCTGCGGATGGTCCGGTTCGATCCTCGGGAACTGATGATGCTGCGAGACTGGCTGAGGTGGAGGCGCTTATCGAAAAGGCGTGGCGGCGGGACAAGACGCTTTCCGCCCAGTTGCACCTTACTGTCAACAATGTCACGCCAGAGCAGACCATCAAAATCGTGCAGGACGGATCGCTGGATATTCGGATGAAAAATGGGGTGTTCAGCTTTCGAACCAATCTGACGCATACCGGTTATGTCATGTCAGACCTGGGGCGAAACGAGATGCAGCAGACGACTTTTACGGTGTGTGATGGTGTTACGGTGTATACGGTTTCTGACGGGAAGGGTGCTAAATCCAGGCAGGATGAATCGTTTTATATTCATGGGGGGAAGCCGATGCTGGATTTTCTGAAGAAGGATATGTCGCTCAGGTTTGATGGCGAAGCGAAGATCGACGGGCATGCGGTTTTTACCATGGTGAGCGTTCCCTATGGGGCGCCGAAGGACGCGCGGAATACCGTCACCACCTGCTTTGCGAAGGATACTGGTATCGTCCTCAAGCAGACCAACCTGAGTGAATCGGGCGAGATTGTTCACGCTCTACATCTTCGTGACATCAAGCTCAATCCCACATTCCCGAAGGATCATTTCAAGTTTACGCCACCTGCCGGGATGGTCATTCAGGATCTCACGAACAACGTCACCAAGCTCCCATAGGGACGCACTGGTGCGTTGCGAGTGATGCGGTTCTTTGTGCGCGATGCGGTGCTTTGTGCGCGATGCGTCCTGCGCGTATGGCCCCATTGTGATGGCAGACTCACGCGATGCAGTCTTATGGGATGCAGACTCATGCGATGGCGTCTTGTATGTGATGCCGTCTCACCCGCGAGGGGTGCTACTGCGTCAGGCCGGGGTTGGTTCTCCGTCGTTCAGCTTCTGCTGGACCCATTCTGCCGTGACCCCCTGCTCCTTGAGTGATTCTGCGATGCCATTGTCGGTGTCGCGGACGAGGGCGAGAAGAATGTGTTTGGGTTCGAGTTCGCTTGCTCCGAGGCGGTTGGCTGTGTCGATGGCGAGGATCATGGTGTGCCAGAATTTTGGCGACCGGAAAGCCTTTGCGAGTTCCTGCTGATGGACCCATTCGAATTCACCGTGTCGTGAGTGGGCCAGGTCGTGGGTGTCGTCTACGCTTCCCTTGAGAAGTGAATATGTCTGTTCGCGGAGTGTTTCGATGTTGACGCCCTGCTCGGCCAGGACCCGGTATGGGATGCTGTCTGCCTGGGCGAGGATGGCGATGATGAGGTGCTCGGTTCCGATGTATTTGTGGTTGAATTTTCGAGCTTCCGCGATGGCGAGGTTGATGACGTCCTTGAGAGGTTCCGAATGTGCGATGCGTCCGACCGGACCACCATTGGAGCCCCTGGAGAGCTGGGTACGGACCTTTTCGCGGACTTTCTTGAGATCGACGTTCAGGAGGCGCAGTGCTTCAGCCGCGACGCATTCTCCTTCTGCGATGAGTCCGAGCATGAGGTGTGCTGGTGCGAGGTTGTCGTGACTGAGCTTGAGTGCTTCGCGGTTTGCGAGGGCCATTGCGTGTCGTGCTCGGTCGGAAAATCGTTCGTGCATGGTGTTTGACTCCGTGGTTGTGTTGGCCGGTTGTATTATTGCGGTGGATCCCTGCCTGTGGACCCCTGTCTGTGGATCCCTGTCTGCGGATCCCTGTCTGTGGATCCCTGTCTGTGGATCCCTGTCTGTGGATCCCTGTCTGTGGATCCCCGTCTGTGGACCTTTGCCGGGCGACCTGGGATCCTGCCTTTGGACCGTGGGATACTATAGCGATTTCGTGTGGCGTGTGCGAGGGGTCTGGAGGTGGAATTAAGGGGTTCTGAGGCAATCTGAGTGATCATGCGGGATACGTGGTGGGATGCGATCCCAGCCGGGGGCGGCTGGGCCACATGTAGCGTCGGCTGGGTCATGTGCAGCGTCGGGTGGACCAAGTGCAGCGTCGACTGGGCCACATGTAACATCGTCTGGGTCATGTGCAGGATCGGGTTGGACATGTGCAGCGTCGGGTTGGGGGGATATGCAATCGTGGGTGGGGTATTTGACACATCGTCATTCCCCACAGCTCAGGAGCGGGTCACCCCTGCTTTATGAGTTGTGGAAGTCTGGGTGGTGACTAGAATCATTCCAGATCCGGTACAGGGCGATGGTGGTCTGTGTATGCGTGTGGCGGGAGTCCATGCGGACGCCGGACGAATTTTTTACATCTGTGAGGCGCTATGACGACGCGACGATTTTTGGTGACAGCCGGGCTGCCGTATTCGAATGGTCGGTTGCATGTGGGGCATATTGCCGGGGCTTATCTTCCGGCGGACATCTACGTCCGATACTTACGGGCGACCGGTGCGGATGTGCGGTTCATCTGCGGGAGTGATGACAATGGGGTGGCTGCCGTCAAGACTGCGCGCGAGCAGGGTCGGTCTGTGGAGGAATTGACTGCCCACTTCAATGCATCACAGCAGGCGAGTTTTGAGGGATTGGGGATTCGGTTTGATATTTTTGGTGGTACGCATCAGCCGGACTACGTCGATCTGCATGAGAAGATCAGTCAGGATTTCTTCCTGCGGATCCATGAGAAGGGTTTTTTTACGAAGCGGACGACGCAGCAGCTTTATGATGCTGAGGCTGAGCAGTTTTTGCCGGACCGGTTTGTGAAGGGTAGATGTCCGCATGACGATTGCGGGTGCGACCATGCGTTTGGCGATCAGTGTGAGGGGTGCGGGCGGAGTCTGGATGCGCTGGAGCTGATCGAACCGGTGAGCGTGATGACTGGGACGCGTCCTGAGATGCGTGAGACGGTGCATTGGTACCTGCGTCTCGATCAGCTTGAGGATCAGTTGCGTGCGTGGCTGGTGGGTAAGAAGGATACTTGGCGATCGTCGGTGATCAATTTTTGTCTTGGTCAGATGATTCCTGCGATGGATGTGCATTTTGAATCGAAGGAGCAGATCGCTGAGATTCATGTGAAGCTGCCAAAGCATACGGGTGCGAAGAGCGCGGATGGTGTGGATCATCACCTGATGCTGACGTTTGAATCACGGGCTGCGTTGGATGAGGCCAAGGTGATTCTGGATGCGGCGGGCATTGGGTATGTGACGCGTGGTGGTTTGCCGGAGCGTGCGATGACGCGTGATCTGTCGTGGGGGGTTCCGGTCCCGCTGGATGATCCTGATGCTGCCGGGAAGATGTTGTATGTCTGGTTTGATGCTCCGATCGGGTATGTGTCCTTTACTGCGAAGCTGTGCGAGCTGGCTGGGGATGACTGGAAGGGGTACGAAAAGTGGTGGAAATCTCCGGATTGCAAGGTGGTGCATTTCATCGGCGAGGACAATACGGTTTTTCACGCGCTGACCTGGCCTGCGATGCTTCTTGCGACGCATGACAGTGACAGCCTTCAGGGGGAGGCGGGTGAGTTTCAACTACCGAGCAATGTGGTTGCGAATTCGTTCCTGAACATCAAATTTCCCGGTAAAGAAGAGGAAAAGATCAGTAAGAGTCGCGGGACTGCGGTCTGGATCGAGGAATTTTTGCAGACGTTTGATGCGGATCCACTACGCTACTATCTGACAGCCATCGCCCCTGAAACGCAGCGGACGGCGTTCGATCTGGACGACTTCGTGTCGCGGAACAATTCGGAACTGCTCAATGCTCTGGGTAATTTCGTGAATCGGACGATGACTTTTGTGCATAAGTATTTTGATGGGAAAGTGCCACCGCATGACACCTATACGGCTGAGGATACCGAGCAGCTTGAGAAGTGTCGTGCTGCCGCTGATGAGGTGGCTGTCGAGCTTGAAGCGTGTCGGTTCAAGAGTGCGTTGGGTCGGATGATGCAGCTTGCGCGTGATGCGAACGCGTATTTTGATGCAACTGCACCTTTTCGATCGCGCAAGACCGATATGGTTGCGTGCGGGCGGGCGATCAACGTGTGTCTGCAGACGGTGCGGACGCTGACGACGGTGATGGGTCCGTTTTTGCCTTCCTCGGCGGAGAAGTGTCTGGCGATGCTGAATCTTGACGTATCAGCCTTGCAGTGGGATCGTGCGACGGAGTTGCTGCCAGATGGAGCTGCTTTGGGCGATGCACAGTATATGTTTAAGAAGCTGGACCCGGTGGCGCTCTTCGATGACCCCTCGTAGAGGGCTTGATCCTTTAGGGGGCTTGATGAAGAGTCATGGATGGTTCGATGAGGAGCGTGACGGATGATTGATGAAGGAATGTTTGACGCGAGCATGGGTGACGGAGCGCGACATCGTGCGACGATCGACGTGATGCACGGTCATGTTTCTGTGCGAAAGTTTACGGACGAGCCGGTCGGTGATGAGCTTCTGGAGACGCTTCTGGAGGCTGGGACGCGGGCATCGACGTCGAGCAATATGCAGTCCTACACGATCATCTCGATCAGCGAAGCGGAGCTGAAATCGAAGGTGGCGAAGCTGTGCGCGGATCAGGCTCAGATTCATGAGGCGGGTGCGTTTCTGGCGTTTTGTGCGGATTTGCATCGATTATCGCTCTGTACGGAGCGGTTTGAGGTGGACAGTTCTGCCCTTGGGCTGGAAGAGGCGTTGATGCTGGCGGTTGTGGATACTGCGCTGGTGATGCAGAACGTGGCTGTTGCGGCTGAGTCGATCGGGCTTGGCGTTTGCATGATTGGTGCGATGCGGAATCATCCTGCTGAAATCTGTGAGGCACTGGGGTTGCCGAAGCATGTGGTCGCGGTGGCTGGCATGTGTATTGGTTGGCCGGCGGAGCAGAATGAACCGAAGCCGCGTCTGCCGCTGGATGCGATATGGCATCGTGAGGGGTATCGTTCGGATGTTGAGTTGCAGGAATTGATCGACGCTTATGATGCGATCATGTCGGTCTATCACGAATCGCAGGGGCGTCATCCGCGTGATCCGCGTTGGAGCGCTGTGATGAGTCGGCGGATGGATGGTATTTCCGCACGAACGGAGCTGGGGGACGTGCTCCGGACGCAGGGCTTCCGGGTGTAGGGTTTCCAGATATCAGCGTTCAATGCAACGGCAGCCCTACCCGTCCTGTAGGACCTGCTACCTATAGGTCCTGCTATTTCTTTTCGTAGTCGCTGAGTCTGATCGCGAACCGCGACATCGCGTCGGGGGTGATGAGGAAGACATTCCGCGAACCCTCCAGCATTGCGTAGTGACTGCCGTCGCGCGCTTTGTCGCATGGACTGGCGGAGACGAGAAGCTCGCTCGTGCCCTCCTCTGTCACGATGCGGAGGGTCGTTCCAGGAGCATCCAGTCCATACGCATTCAGATCGGCAGCGTTGATTTCGACCATCTGCTTCGATTTGATGTCCTGAATCTGCAGAAGAAGATTCCTGATTTTCATCGGGTCGATCGGCAGGTCCGGTTCTGCGGCGTATTTCCAGTCGTCTCCGGTTTTGATGAATTCTTGTGTGATCCCGCCTTCTGTCACTGAGAAGCGTGTGACCGTGGATTCCTCGATGCGGAACACCTGTTTTGAGGTCAAATCCAGCGAAAATATCTTGCGGTCGGCGGGGCGGAGTTCGTATACAATCGGCGAATCCGACCGTTTTGCGTAGGTCGCCTTGTCATTGTCGGCGATGAGCAGCTTCACCGTTTCGAGCGGCGGAGCGGATGCGTCGGGGGTGGTTCCAGAATCCGGCGTTTTTCCAAAGTAGGTGATATCGATCGAAATCGTCGGGTCGTTCAGGCCAAATGCACCGCCACTGCCATCCCTTGAGATGACGGTTTTCGATTGCAGTTTCGCGACTGCGCTCGTAAATCTCACGACGGCAGGTTTGTCGATTTCTGTCGGGGCTGGCGAGACCAATGCCCAGTCATTCTCGCCATCACGCTGCAAAACAATCCGCTCGGCGTTCCGGGTGACCTCGTTGGGACGCGTGATGACGATACGCTTCAAGTCGCGATGTGCGAGATCAAAAATGCTGCGATCGAGGTAGGAAGCTGGCGTACGCATCATCGGTGCAAGATCGTCCGCACGCACCTTTGCGATGGTGGGTGAATTGTCGACGCGCACATAGTAGAGTCGCCGCGATACCTTATCGGTCGGGTTGCCAATCGCAATGCGGACGGCCTTCTCTCGACCGGGAACTGTGACGACAACCTCTGAGGAGGGCGAATCCAGCCCGCTTTCTTCACTGTCTAATGTACTGCCATCGACGAAACTCACTGCTTCGACCGATTCGATCGAGGTCAGGAGCTTCTGGATCGCCTCTCCGTCGGCTGGCGTATCATCGGCCTCGAACACCCATCTGTTGCGATCGTTTCGGACCAGGGTCGCAAAATCCGACCCGTCCGCGCGAACCTCAATCCGCTCCGCTTCCGAGACTGCAAAAGCGTATAGTTTCATGTTTCGCCAGGTGGAAAGGTCAGGAACAAGCCTGTCTGCCGTACCTTTTACAATGGTGGCTACGGAGGAGTCGTCGGAGAGGGCGGCGTAGACCGAGGTTGTCGCACCAATGGGGCCTCGCCTGGAGATGATGACTTCGTGGGTTTCGCGCTGAATCTCTGTAACATGATCCTGCTCCGATGCATCGTCCTTATCGGACGCACCCTCGGGAGCGGAATCTGCGCTGGGCTTGTCAACTTCAACTTCCATCACGATCTCGATTTCAAGCAGCGGAGGAATGAACCCATACCGACCAGGATTGTCCGCCCCATTTGCATCAACCCACTCTGTCGCCCGAAGCATCGACAATGGACGGATCACGCCATCTATCACCTGATTGACCGCGTCGGCTTCGAAGGGTTCCTCAAATCGCCAGTTACCTGCATCGTCCCGCACCAGACGATACTCTACAGAAGATTCGCCCTCTGGATAATGCGTGATCTCGACACTGGTGACATTCTCGGTCTGAAACTTGAGCATCCCCCGATCGCGATAATCTGCCGGGGAGTTTTTCAGAAGGGTGGAAAGATTGCTGCGCACGACATAGATATCACCACCGTCACCGAATCGCAGATATGTCTCGGAACCTGACACGGATTTACCGATCTGAATCCGCAACGACGCACCATCTTCGGATTCGAGCGTCAGCTCCGCACGCGGCGGGTCCAGACCAGCCATCGCCGGTGTCACCCCGTCTGCCTGATCCGGTGCATATTTCACCTGATATCGAAGCTTTTTCAAACGGTTGACGATGCTGGCCACTTCGAACTCGGGAACCTCGGTCTGAAGCGGTTGCGTCATACGCCACGATTTATCGCTGTCTCTCGATTTCCCCTTACCTTTCGATCCGTCCGCGGGTTTCTCAAATACCCAGGGTTCGGGACCGACGCGTTCACAGGTGATCCTGATGAGCTTCGCGATATCGGGTTTTTCGTCGAACAGGTCCTGCTCGATCTCCTGTGCGACGGTCGTTGTCTTATTGGTGACCGGACCTTCCTCGCGGTTGATCTGAAGCCAATAAAACCCGCACATCGACACGAACAGCACAACGCACAAACCAATCGTCGTCTTTGTATTCATAGATACTCAACTCCGCCGCACACGCCATGCGACGCCACCGCAAAGCAGCGCCAACCCAGGCCACAATCCGTAGACGAATGTCTTGATGAAGGTCATTTCGCTGGAATCCTTGTCGATCTCAATGACACCAATATCGACCGGTTTCCCAACGTCCATCCACTCAGAATGATCGTTAAGCCAATGCAACGAGTTCAACAGAAGGTGCAGGTTTCCCGGATTCAACTGTCGTATCGCAAGCCCCTGAGCAGTCTGCACGAAACCCGCCGCCATCGCAGCCCGATCTGAGAGGCAGTCGCTCGATCCAATCACAATGATTTTACCCTCGCCCTTTTCTGCAGCAACCGCGAGCGTGAACGGACCATAAGTATCACTTTTTTCTTTCACCACAGATTCGCCAAGTCGCGCCTTATCAAGATAGGGCTGAACATTCTTCACGCCCCAAAGCGTCTCGCTGCGATCCTTCCACAACAATTTATGATGCCGCACCCCCTCGGGAGCATCAGCCGCAAGCTCAATAGCATCGCATCTTGGCAGCATCAGGGGACGCCCCTTCAGCCCATTGACGAGGACATGGTCGCCACGTTTGAAATCCCGAAGTGTCAGGCTTTGCGAAAGAAGGTGGAACTCACCGCCCGAGACCATTGCCTCAAGCAGAAGCATGTCCGAATTGACATGGATACCCCATTTTTGAGTGAGGTATGTGTCGTATCGATATGGGTCCGGAAATGGGCCGAACGGACCTGGCGCCCAGCCCGCCATAAAGATCGCTCGCGGGTTCACCCCCAGTGCAGCTTCAACCATTTGCGCGTGCATGGCGTTGAATTCCTGCTGCTGCGACTGGCGTGGCATCCCCTGAGGCGGGAGCGGCCGCAGAACAATATAGATCGTCTTCGTCGGGGCGGGGTCCAGCGTGGGCGGGGTGTTCGACGTCGCAACATCCCACTCAGACACGTCGAAGTTGGCATCCTCAAGGACCTCTCTTATCTGTGCATACGCTGGCGGGGGCATGCCTGGCATTCCACCATAGAAGAGGGGACCGCCGCCAAATCGAATGAAGACGACGGCAGTACGCTCCTTCTGCGTCAACCGCAAAATCGTCGAGATCACCTTCTCTTCACCACGGAACATTCGGTCCTTGAATTTGGCTGCACCTGCCGGCATTGAAGGATCGATGGGTGGCCAGATGTCCGAAAATGTGACAACGGATGCATCGTCCGCAGTTTCGATCAGAAGTGCGTTCGACGTCGGACCGATCTCTGTCAGAATTTCTTCATAGCGCAGTTTCTCAAGCTCGCGACAATCTGTAGACATCCCTTCCAGATCTTTCAACAGCGTCTGGTATCGCCCCTCAGCCGACAGAACGAATCCCTTATACTCCTCCGAAAGTTCAGGTCGGCGTGCCTGAATCTGCAGTGCGAATGTTGCAATGTTGTTCAGGTCGGATGCGAATTCAGAACACATGCGTCCGACGATGATCCGCGCCACACCAAGCTGCGGAGCAGGACCAGCCATCGCGTCGTCGAACTCACGTCGCTCGGACGCCAGTCGCCGCTGCCATTGCGAGAACAGGCTTTGAATCTGACCAAGATCACCCTTTTCGTCTTCGCTCGTCACGACATCCTGCAGACGGGTTGATTCGTCGGTTTCCGTCTGAATCAGCGTCGCCATCCGATCGAGAAGATCGTCCCTGAAACGGTTGATGATCTCCATATAAGCAGCCGACTCATCGCTGAACGCCTTCAGCCCACGAAGACGCTCGGCCAGTCGTTCGCGTTTTCCATGATCCTGCAATGGGTTGAGCGATTCGATCTCCACCCTGGACCTGTTGCTGCTCTGGAGCAAGGCCAATAAATCATCCATGCGTTTGCGATATTTCGCCTGACTCTCATCTTCAATATCCGTCTGGAAGTAGAGCGACGTCAATCGTATCGGCTCTTGAAGATCTGCAATCAATCGCTCTGCCCCGGGCGACAGGCTGTTGAGACCGCTCCTGGTCAGATCGAGCTTGCCATCGACATAGAACGCCCCCCACTGGAGGATGACCACGATCGCAAACGCAAGGACAACACTGACGACCACATTCGTACCAATGGCGAAATGTCGTCCCTTGAAGTCAAAACCCGTCTGTTCCTTTACCGCCATCGCCGAAACTCCAGAATTTTCACAGCAAAGAACAAAAACAAGCATGTGCTCGACAGGAAGAATACCACATGCGTTATATCAACAAGCCCTCTCGAAAAATCCTGAAAGTGCGAAATGATCGACAGATGCTGCATGACCACCCGCACAACACCCTCCTGCTGCTGACCAATGTAGTGTACGAGAAACGTGAAAACCGCCAGCAGCACGAAGCTGCAAAGCACCGCAATCACCTGATTTCGCGTACAGGATGAGAAGAAAATTCCAACCGCAATGTACAGGGAACCGACCAGCATCAATCCCACATAGCACGACAGGGTCAGCCCGACATCGAGTGGGCCGTAAAGCGAGACCACGATCGGATAGACAAGCGTCGACGCCAGCAGCACGAAGTAGAACAAGACCGCACCAAAGAACTTGCCAAGTATCACCTCTGCATCATTGACCGGTGCAGTCATCAGCGTCTCAATCGTCCCGCTGCGGTATTCTTCGCTCATCAACCGCATCGTCAGCATCGGAAGGATGAAGACGAGAATCAGCGGCATGTAATTGCCAAAAATGTCCCGCACGGACGCTTCACCGCCGGACGTGAAATTGTCCGATATAAAAAAGATACCGGAGATGACCAGAAAAATAGTAATCACGATGTACGCGATCGGCGAGTAGAACTGTGTGCTCAACTCGCGATGCGTCAGCGTGGGGATATTTCTCACTGCAATCCTCCCAACATGCGATCCATGATTCCCGACCTGCTATACACCCGCGTCCTGACGCTGCTCAGCCGTGATCTTGATGAAGAAATCTTCCAGGCTCGCAACCTCGTGACGCAGCTCGCGCAACGCCCAGCCCTTATCCGCCACAAGACGAAACACCTCTTCGCGAATATCGCCCGTTCCATTCGCCTCAATGCTCAAGCGCGACCACCCATCAGGCTCCTCGCCAGATTCCACTGCACCGACACCGCTGATCCCCTGAACCGCGGACCGTGTCTCGTCCACCCCACCCTTGATCTCAGCAATCAATCGCGAGGAACCACTGATTCGCTCTCGAAGCTCAGCCGGTGAACCATCCGCCAGAACGCGACCATTGGCGATAATAATCGTATGCGTGCAAAGCTGCTCAACCTCATGAAGTATGTGCGAACTGAGAAATACCACATGCCGCTGACCCAGCTCACGAATCAGCTTTCGCGTCTCACGAATCTGATTTGGGTCCAGACCAATCGTCGGCTCGTCGAGAAACAGCACCTCGGGATCATGCAACAGTGCATCTGCAAGACCCACCCGCTGACGCATCCCCTTGGACAACTGACCGATCGGACGGTCGATAAAATCCCCCAGCCAGCATTTCTCCGTCACCCGGCCCACCGCCGCAATCCGATCGTTGCGCGACATCCGGTGGAGTTTCGCCCGGAAATCCAGGTACTCCCTGGCACGCATTTCAGGATAGAGCGGTGCATTTTCAGGCAAATACCCTATTTTTCGACGAACCTGGAGGGATTCTGTGAACACATTGTGGCCCGCCACCGTCGCCGTCCCGCTCGTTGCGGGCTGATAGCACGTCAAAATCCGGATCGTCGTACTCTTACCCGCCCCGTTTGGACCCAGAAATCCGATAATGTTGCCCGTTTCGCCGCGGTCGATATTGAAGCTGACATCCTCAATCCCGCGCGACGGACCATAGCGTTTTGTCAGATTGTTGACCTGTATCATGGTTCCAGATGCACCTCCGCTCAACGAACCCGCCCGCGACACCGCTCCCGGAACATCGTTCCCGGAGCATGGACCCCGTAACACCACCTCCGGAATATTGCCCCCAAAACACCGCCAAATGCCCCGCCCGGTGTGGTGTTCAAGCTTGGCAATACAGTCCTTCGCGTTCTTTAAGCTGAATATACGCAGCCGACAAGCACATGGTTCGCCAGCCGCAAGCAGGGCCCGGCGACATTAAGACACTCAGACCCCACCCTGTCAAGATTCCTATCCAACGACCCATTACACCTGTTGAATCTGGTCGCCGCATTGCTACACTGCAGGGCTTGGGGTCGCGACTATCTGCGACACAGATTGGTGCAGCGATACAGGTAGAAGCCGCGATACAGATTGAAGCTACAGTGAACTACCTCTTCCGACAACAAATTACATTATCTGATGGAGCCAACCGGTGGGAACAACTGGCCGCTGCGTGAGCAGCTACGGACTCGACGTATGTGGCATTGTCGCACCCGGCGATGTGTACTGGAACCTGTCTTCCGACGAGCTGATCGACCTGGCTGTCAAAAACAGCGAAGGCGTACTCGCAGCCAACGGTGCCCTCGTCGTCAAAACGGGTGAGTGTACCGGGCGGCGTCCCAAGGACCGTTTCATCGTCGAAGAACCAGAATCCAGCCAGCATATCGACTGGGGCAAGGTCAATTTGAGCATCTCGGCGGAGGTGTTCGAAAAAGTTCACGCCAGGGTCATCGAGTATTACAAAGGAAAAAACCTCTACGCCCGCGAATGCTACGCAGGGGCCGATCCAAAAACACGCCTCAAAGTCCGCGTCGTCACTGAGACTGCCTGGCATAACCTGTTCGCCCGCCAGTTGTTTATCGTCCCCGAAGATGACGCCATCGCTGATTTCGTCCCGGAATACACGATTCTCAACGCCCCCATGCTGAACGCAGACCCCGCAACCGATGGTACGAACAGCAACGTCTTCGTCATCATCCATCCGGGCAAAAAAATGGTGCTTATCGGCGGTACTCAGTACGCCGGCGAGATCAAGAAAAGCATCTTCTCGGTCATGAACTACCTCCTCCCGCTTCAGGGCATTCTCAGCATGCACTGCTCTGCGAACGTGGGGGATTCGGGCGATGTTGCCCTCTTTTTCGGACTCAGTGGTACTGGAAAAACGACACTGTCAGCTGATCCTTCCCGCAACCTGATCGGCGACGATGAGCATGGGTGGAGCGATACGGGCGTCTTCAATTTTGAGGGCGGCTGCTACGCCAAGTGCATCGACCTTTCCCACGAATACGAACCGCAGATTTTCGACGCCATCCGTCGTGGTGCGGTTCTTGAAAATGTGGTCCTCGATAAAGATGGCGCGGCGGACTACACCGACAGCTCACTGACGGAAAATACCCGGGCAGCCTACCCCCTCGCGCATATCGACCATGCGGTGATTCCCAGCGTCGCGGGTCATCCGAAGAATGTCGTGTTTCTCACCTGCGACGCGTTCGGCGTTCTCCCGCCCGTATCCCGCCTCACGCCCGACCAGGCGATGTACCATTTCATGAGCGGATACACAGCCAAGGTGGCTGGTACGGAGGCTGGCATTACAGAACCGCAGGCGACCTTCAGCGCCTGCTTCGGATCCCCGTTCATGCCGCTGCCGCCGAGGAAATACGCTGCCCTGCTGGGTGAAAAGCTGGCCAAGCACAATGCGACATGCTGGTTGATCAACACGGGATGGAGTGGTGGCGGATATGGCGTTGGTAAGCGAATGAACATCCACCACACGCGAGCGATGGTGTCAGCCGCCCTCGATGGATCGCTGAACAAGGTGGAGTTCACACCTGATCCGGTGTTCGGGTGCGAAGTGCCCCATTCCTGCCCCAACGTGCCCTCGGAAGCACTCACGCCGCGTAACACCTGGTCCGATAAGCAGGCCTACGACGCCAAAGCCAAGGAGCTGGCAGGCCTGTTTTCGGAAAATTTCAAAGCTTTCCCGCACGCGCCCGAGAACATCAAAGCCGCCGGCCCGAAGACTTGATGGTTCGGTCCGGTTGAATGGTCAGTTGCCTTTGAACCCGGCGATGACGCGTACGATGAGAGCGTTCAACGCATCGACTTCCGCTTTGCAGGCGTCGAGATCGTGTGCCATCGAATCAGATTCCAACCTGCCTGCGACTTCCGTGAGGTCCGGATAACCATATCCCCCACCAGCGCCCTTGATCTGATGCGACAGGGTTTTGAGCTGTCCAAAATCCTCCCCATCGACGGCTGCCTTGATCGCAGCGATGCGGTCATCCAGGCCGCCGACGAAATCCTCAACAAGATCCACAAAGGATGGGTCATCCTGAATCAACGTTGAAACGATCGGTTCATTGCCCTGAGATTCTGCCATAGTTATCGCCCTAAGTTCTCGTGCCATCAAACCCGGTCCTGATGGAGCGATGCTGTTTTTGAATGTAACACCACCGTCGGTGGGTTCTATCGGCATTTGACCATCGGATATTTCACCCAGCCAGTACGGAATTAACCCCAGGTGCTATTTCATTCCTGAAATGACGGGCAGGGTGGTGTCCGCTCCCCTACGGTCACGGCTCGGAATTGAGCCACGACCCGCATTTTAGGCGTTACAAAGCACTGTTGTGTGCGATTTGTTGGAGTTTCTATCTTTTCGGACCCATCCACGATGCGAATCTCAGGTGTGAATCTCAAGTCCGGTCAGGCTGCATGCCACATGCCGTCAGGATGGCATAGCGCAAATATTGCCCATGCGTGGTGGGATTTGAAATGTATGGTGCTGTTGGCGCAGTCACGTTTCCGCGTGCGTGATTTCCCGTGGTCGTTGCGTCAAATAGCACATGCTTCCTGCCCGCTTGGGGTGTGAGGCCGCCAACCGGTGTAGAGGGGAGATGCCATGTCATCGTTTTCGATGGTCGGTGCGACCTGCGTCATGACTGACAGTCACGGAGCGTTATCCGTGCTGCGGTGGCTTCCGATCGTGAAAGCAGGCGTTTCGCCCGCCTGACTTTATCTCCGGTCAGGATATCACAACGACGGTGGAGAAAGTTCTGAAAAATGTCTCGCCATGTCTTTACAAGCGGCGCCTTAATTGCCATATATACATACGGATATGCAGGATCAGTACCGGTTATCGGGCGATCCATCTGCCAGATATTCTACTACGACTTTGCTCCTTCGAGGTAGTGTCCATGTCCCCCGCTCACAGCAACCCGGATGCCTCTACGCGTGGTCAGGGCTCGACCAAGTCTGGATGGGGCGCTTATGTCGTCATCATGGTTGTGTTTTTCGGAATGGCCTGCTGGTTCACGTTTGGCCCGGACATGCTTGACATTCCTACCAGCCAACCGGTCAGCGTGGATCCTGCACTGCTATCCACTGCTCCGCGGCGTGTCATTCTGACCGATCCCCCAACGATCAACATAGATGGGTATGATCGCACCTGCATGGATTGCCACAAGATGTTCCCCCTTCGGGAGGATCCATCCCAACCACTCCTGCAGCATCGAGATATCGTGCTCCATCATGGGATCAACAAGGAGTGTCGAAGCTGCCACGACTCCAAAGATCGCGATCTGCTTGTGCTTCGTGACGGTAAGAACGTCCGATACAATGAAGTGGAAACACTCTGTGCTGCATGCCACGGTTCCGTCTACCTCGACTGGAAACAGGGTGCGCATGGTCGGACCAACGGGTATTGGGACTCGTCCCGCGGTGAGGTGCGTCGCCTCCGTTGTACGGAATGCCATGACCCGCACAATCCGCGTGTCCCTGCCATGGATTCGGTCGCTCCACTCCCCGGACCGAACACCTTGCGCATGGGAAAATCTGATTCAGATCACCGGATTGATGAAGCGGAACACGACGATGCCCCGATCCGGGATCCGCTTCGCCGTGCGATCCGGAAGCACGCCGTTGATAAGCGTTCGCGCACAGATGCTGACGAACAGTACGACGGACACACACAGAGTGAGACAGGCGTGCGACAAGGTACTGAGAAGGAGCATGGGGCATGACATCCGAAGATCAACTGGTGGCCACCGGCGGGCGGGACAATCTGACACGTCGCAGTTTTCTGCGTGGTAGTCTGGGTGCAGCGGGTGGTGCGGCTGCCCTGGCGGCAGCGATGAGTCCCCTCCGCCATATGGACACAGAGGATTTCACGGTCGAGAAGTTTCTCCAGAAGCACTACAAGGAGATGTCACCGAGTGATATGGAGGCGGTTCTCGAGCGGATTCGTGGAGAGGTTGAGAAGCGTTATGCTATTCGACCGGAACTTCGAGACATCAAAGCGAATGATGGTGTTGAGTTTGCGTATGCGCTGCATCTTGGTCGGTGTATCGGGTGTCGTCGATGTGTCCATGCCTGTGTTGCGGAAAACAACACGAGCCGGTCGCCTGAGATTCAGTATATTCGTGTTCTTGAGATGCCCAAGGGGAGTATCGATCTTGAGCAGGGTCGTCACGACTACGATCGTCCCAAAGTCCCCGATCCTGACCACTACTACATGCCTATCCAGTGTCATCAGTGCGCCAATCCTCCGTGCGTGAAGGTCTGCCCGGTCGAAGCCACCTGGCAGGAGCAGGATGGTCTCGTCGTCATCGATTACGACTGGTGTATTGGTTGTCGTTATTGTGAAGCTGCGTGTCCGTATTGGGCTCGGCGGTTCAACTTTGCCGAGCCTCAGGTTCCTCGCGAAAACATCAACCCGAATATGGCGTATCTCTCCAATCGCCCTCGCAAGCAGGGCGTCATGGAGAAGTGCCATTTCTGCATACAACGGACCCGTGAGGGTCGCATGCCCGCCTGTCTGGAGGTATGCCCGGTCGGTGCGCGCAAGTTTGGTAACATTCTTGACCCTGAGAGTGAAGTTTCACAGATTCTCAACAATAAGCATGTGTTTGTACTCAAGGAGGAGGTCGGCACTCTGCCTCGGTTCTTTTACTACTTTGATGAGGATTATCCCCGCAGTGAATCACTTGTGTCGTTGCCCGTGATCTCTGGAGGTGGCCACGCATGAAAATGTATCTGCGTTTTCTGTGGCGATGTTTCCGGCTGAGCTTCGTGGGCGATTGGCGGTACTACGCCTGGATGCTGCTTCTCTCCGTGATTGTGTTGCTGGGGTTGAATGCTTACGCGAAGCAGCTGGTCTATGGGCTGGTGACCACAGGTATGACGGATCAGGTTTCCTGGGGTCTGTATATCGCTAATTTCACCTATCTTGTGGGTATGGCTGCTGCGGCGGTGATGGTTGTGATCCCGGTGTACATTTATGGACGGCGGGAATTGCATGATCTGGTGATTTTCGGGGAGCTGTTCGCAGTCGTGGCCATCATCATGTGTCTGCTGTTCGTTCAGGTTGACCTTGGAAGGCCCGACAGGTTTATGCACATGCTCTGGCGATTCAATTTTCCGGTGTCGATGCTGACCTGGGATGTGATCGCCCTGGGTGGTTATCTGTTGCTGAACCTGCATATCTGCGGATACCTGATTTATTGCGCGTATCGCGGGGTTCACCCCAGTCGCCGCTTTTATATTCCGTTTGTTTTTATCGCCATCGCCTGGGCAATCAGTATTCATACTGTGACAGCTTTTCTGTTCGTTGGTCTGGGCGGACGCCCTTTCTGGAATGCTGCGATTATAGCACCGCGCTTCCTTGCATCTGCTTTTGCGGCGGGTCCGGCTTTCATCATCCTCACATTGCAGGTCATCCGGCGTTATGCGGGGTACCATGTGGGCGATGACGCGTTGAAACTATTACGCAACATTGTCACGATAGCTCTGACGGTCAATATGTTCCTGCTAATCTGCGAGCTGTTCACCGAGTTCTACGCCGACTCTGCACACATCGTGTCCATCAAGTATCTATTTTTTGGATTGCACGGACATTATGGTCTTGTCCCCTGGATATGGACGGCGACTGTGCTCAATTCCATCGCACTGTTCATTCTCTATCTTCCATTCAGACGTAGCCTGCGTTTCATGAATATCGCCTGTGTCTGCATGATTGTGGGTATATGGATAGAAAAAGGGATGGGGCTGGTTGTCCCTGCTTTTATTCCCTCCCCGCTTGGTGAACTGGTCGAATATCAACCCACGTTGAATGAAACGCTTGTATGCCTTGGCATCTGGGCGTTTGGCCTGCTTTTGTACACTATTTTCGTACGCATTTCTGTCCCCGTACTGACTGGACGGGTAACCGCAGACGACGCTTCTGAGTCTCACAGCGTTCCGCGATGATTCTGACTGACTGATGAGGAGATCCATCAATGAGGACATTTCAGCATTTCTTACACCTGATATTGCAGAAAAAAGTGATCGTGGCAGGCGTGATTATCTTCACTCCCCTGACCGTGATGGCTCAGGCGATTGGGCTTCCAGAGCTAAGCGAAGCCAGCGAAGAGTGCATCGAATGCCACAAAAGCGAAGGGCGCGCACTCTACCAGCAATGGGGGGAGAGCAAGCACTATCGCGCCAATATCGGTTGTTTTGAGTGCCACGGGGCTGATAAGACGGACGTCGATGCATTTCAGCATTACGACTTTACCATCGCCACGATCGTAAGCCCGAAAGACTGCGGGAAGTGTCATAGTCGGGAAGTGCATGAGTTCATTAATTCCCATCACGCCAAGGCAGGTCGTATTCTCGGATCGCTGGACAACATTCTGGCGGAGGTTGTCGAGGGCAACCGCAATTTCGTCAGCCCCGGGTTTCCTGATGGTAATGCAGCTTCGGCGGTGTCGGGGTGTTGGCAGTGTCACGGATCTCAGGTGAAGGTACTGGCCGATGGGAAGCTCGACCCGGCGACCTGGCCAAACACGGGGATCGGACGACTGAACCCTGACGGGTCCGAAGGTTCCTGTGCAGCCTGTCATACACGGCATGCGTTTTCAGCGGGTCAGGCTCGGCATCCGGACACGTGCGGAAAATGTCATATGGGACCGGATCATCCGCAGAAAGAGATCTATGAGGAATCCAAGCATGGGATCGCGTTTTTTGCCAACATCGATAAGATGAACCTTCACAACAACAAATGGGTGGTTGGCGAGGACTACTGGGCTGCACCAACCTGCGCGACCTGTCATATGTCTGCCACGAAAGATCAAGCGGTGACGCACGATGTAGGCCTGCGTATCAGCTGGAACAACCGGCCTGTCGTTTCCATTCGCCCCGAAGTTGCCGATGCAAAGATGGGCTTGCCTGGTAAGGATATTCCATGGCAGGTGCGGCGAGATAATATGAAGAATGTCTGCCACAATTGCCACAACAAAACCTGGGTCGATAATTTCTATGTGCAGTATGATGAGCTTATCGAGCTGTACAATGACAAATTCGCCAAACCGGGAGCTGCACTCTACGCAGCCGCCAAGCCGCTCCTCAAGCCTGCCAAGTTCTCCAATAAGCTCGATTTCGTATGGTTTGAAATCTGGCATCATGAGGGGCGACGCGCTCGGCATGGTGCGTCGATGATGGGTCCGGATTACACGCATTGGCATGGAACGTACGAAATCGCTAAGCACTTCTATACCGACTACATCCCTGAACTGGAGGAGCTTGCGGAAGACAATCTGCACTCCGAGGATCCTGCACGGAAAAAAGCCGCTGTAGCGCTCCAGAAAAAGCTCAGGCAAGTACTCGATTCAACGGATCACCTTTGGTACACCAATCGGATGGACGACAAGGAACGTGCGCGTCGTGAGAAAGCAGCGAAGGAATTCCGCGCACGGTATGAGAAGTAGTCCATACTCCTTCGTGAGGGTTGCGTTTTGGCGAAACGATTCCGGAAGCACAAACCGACTGTTCGTGATGGTACCATCGCGCTGCGCGACCATATCCTCTCAGTGGCTTTGACAGCCCGTGAGAGGTATGGTCCGCAGATTGATGGCGATGCGATTCTGGAACTCCTCGACGATCGTGAAGTGGTACGATATCCTGTCGCGCTGGTCTTCGATGACCAACCGCTCCAGACTGGCGAATTCGCCTATCCCGAACCCCAGGGAAGCCATCCCAGCGATGGTTTCACACTCTATGTACACCCGGACTTCGCCGATCAGCCTGAGGCTTTGCCCCTGTTAATCGCGTACCAGCTCGTCCGGATCAACTACGGTGACGTTGTATCCCATGAGGATGCAGAAGTGTTTGGGGCTGCGTTGTGCGGCATGGATCAGGAAGAGTACTACGAAAAAATTTGCACGCTGGCGGACCTGCTGCCCGCGTGCGAGTGAGGTGCGTAGTGCCAATGGTTGATGCGTGGGTCGAACGCTCCGCGGCGATCGATGCTCGTGCCTGCTGAAACTCGAAGCTGCTGATGCTCGAAGCTACTGATGCTCGTGGCTACTGATGCTCGTGGCGGCCGATGCTCGTGGCTGTGGTATCTCGTCGCGAGAAAAGCAGCAACTCGTGGAAGATGCGTTAAAGACGATGCCACTCGTCGCAGCTGGTGCACAGGGGGATTGAATCGCAGTGGCCTTCAATTTGCTGGCTGCGTGCTTTTTCCATTGCGCTGCCACGCCAGATGTCGCTTAGAGATGATCCCGACATATCGCCCCCCGACACATCGCCCACAGTGTAACGCCCCTTGAAATCCTGGTCGCAGACCGTGACCCGTCCGTCCGCCAATACCAGCGATCGCCGCATCATCTGCCGACATGGTGTTCGACTCGGTGGTGACATCGGCATCGGACGTAGATCCTCAACCTGGCCTGCGTAGTGTCCGCCCGTGCCCATATTCGCCCAGCCGGAGGTGCGAATCCAGCCATCGAAAAACGCGTCCATGTCATCCATTGTGTGCAGGCTTTTCGTCAACTCCGGGACCACCAGCGGTGAGACACTCTTCCGTTCCTGCTTTCGCTTCTCCAGACGCGTGAGGTTTTGCTTCACCTCATCAAGACGATCGACGCCCTGCACCCGCGCGTATGTTTCCGGAGTCCACGCGTCCAGGACAACATTGAGCACATCCACCTTATGCTCGATCAGCAGATCAATGATCGCGTCGTTCAGAGCGAGACCGTTGGTGCGTACCGCAATGCCATAGATGCCGGTGTCGCGCAATATACCAAGGATTTCGCCGAATCTCGGATGCAACAATGGTTCGCCGAACCCGCCAAGCATTACGAGCGAATCGTCATACGCACCGAGTTCACGGGCGATTCGTTCGACAATGCCAACGTCGAGACAGCCCGTGCGTCCGAGGCGATCCCCGCATGGGCGGAGCAGTGCGTCGGGTAGCTGAGTGTCCGTCGACAGCTCCAGTTCCGTCTCGCGGGGGAGCGATGATGGGACGCGTCGGTCACGATCAATCAGCCAGCGTGCGACGGAATCCGCATCCACGGGCCCGCCTGTTTCATAGTATGCTCTGATGGTTTCGAGAGATCGACGCGTATCTGCGATGAGTCGGCCCGAAGCCCGACGGATTGGGACGGAGGCTGTGTAACAGGTGGATTTGTTGGCAAGGTCCATCTGCGGATGATCTGGTTTGTATGAAAGGACGAAGCCGGGCGGCATGTGGTGCTGCCCCAGTTCGATGAGAAGATCTGTTCTGTAGACGGTTCCCACGAGTCCCGGTGGTGCCTGTGCAAAAGTCAGTCGAGCCTCCTCTTCAGTACGCATGGCGTGATCGAACATGGTGTCGATCATGGCAGGATCGACGAGCGGACCTCCGCCATTGACGCAAAATACCCACTCTGCCTTCACGCCATGACCAAGCATGGCCAGCTCGCCGGTCCGCGTGTACTCGTCCATGAACGTCATACCACCAAGCCCGCCACGCCAGGAGTCCAGCGCCCATTTCCTGGCGGTCTGGATGAGCGATCTATAGGGCGTACCCGTCACTTTATTGGCTTGCACGGAAACACGCCTGGCCAGGCTGGGGGGGATATGCTTCTCGCACTCGGAGATTTGATTTTCCGGGGCGAGAAGGGTAATGCTGTCGAGACACGCCGCACGGGCGACGTTTCTAATCGTGTGCGTCAGAGCAGAGTCGCCGTTGACCAGATGGCCAATGCAACTCCTGGTGCCAATGGGTGACACATCAAGATCAACTTCGATGGCAGCTACACAGGTCAAAGCCTCGTACTCCTCATACTTCACGCCTCATATTTCAGGCCTCATGCGTTCGTCGAATCGGCCCATGGTTTCCCGGAGAATGCGGAGAGATTTTTGAACGCCCGCCTGGAACTGTGATACATAGGTGGTGTCGCGGTCGAGCTGCTGTGTTGCACGCTCTGATCCACTGGCGTCTGCTGCCATGATTTTTCGATCCGCACTGTACCGCTGCAACTCTGCCAACTGACCGGCTGCGTTGACGATACGGTATGCTCGTTGCGCGCGGTGCATGGTCGCGCGAAGCTCGTCCACACGGATGAGACGACGGTTGAATTCGTCCGGACGATCGATCAATTTCTGCAAACGGGGCAGGATTTCAAGCATTTCCTCGCAGACATCGCCGACTTCCTGAATATCGCTCACACGCGCCTCGATTTCCTGACGGGCTGCTTCCCATTTGGAGGTGTCGGACCATTGGTACTCCTGACGATACGCAAAAGCCTGCTCATCGATCGGTTCGCGGGCGCATGTGTCAAGCACCTCGCGGAGGGTCAATGTTTCTGTACCCCGGATGTGAGCACCGCCCTCGGTCGCATTGATGACGCGAACGCTCGTTTCAGCAAAATCACGCTCGAACTGTTCGAGGTAGGTGAAGAGTAAATCGTCGGTGTAAATATCGCGGCCATCGACGTCCTTGATCCTGCGAAGGATGGATCGATTTCGGACAATGCGTTCCCATTCCTTGGTTTCGAGCGTGTTGAACCGGTTCAATTCGCTCTGCCAGGTTCGTTGAGCTTCGACGCCGGGGATATAAAAGCAGTGGTTGGTGAACGCGAGATCCTGACCCGTGAATACGATCGGGTTGCAACCGAGGTATTCTGCAAGATAGAACGCGAGATGCGAGACGGTCGCCCCCGAACGCAGACCGTCACGCCTGGCGAGCGCTGGCCCGATGAGTTCCTCTGCAAATCTGCTGTGGAGAACCGATACCGGGCCTTTGTATTGGTCCAGGACATGCCACGAAACTTTCGGTTCGGCAATCAGGTGGACGTTCGGCGTTTCGGGCATGTCGCCAAAAAACTGCTTTGACAACGCGTGGAAATCGAGCGTTGTGACGAAATCCGGTTCGATTCCGCGCTCAAGCAGCGGTCTGAACATGGACTGCACCGCGATGATCACAGCGCACCCCTTGGCCTCTTCCAGTAAGTGTATATTCTTCCGCAACGACGGACCACCGGAAACGATAATCGCCGGTTTGTTGTGAAACCGATTCTTAAGGACGTCGATCGGGGGCGTCGAGAGGTAAGTCGGAAGGTTGTAGGCGATGTTGCGGCAGGTTGCTTCCGCGTTCCCGACCAGCGTCAGCATCGACATGCGGTGGAAGGCGATAAAATCCGTCATCAGGCGCATCGCATGCGTATGAAATTCGGGGTCGAGCTGGTTGGAAGGTCCGTGTACGACGAACTGTGCGCCGAGCAGCAGGAGCGTCGTATACGACTTGAGGCGATCGTGAAGAACCGGCTTGTCTACGCGGTCGAGGAGGATGACACGCGATGATCGCAGCATGTCGCTGAAATCTGCAGACGCCATGGCTGTCGCCAGAATCTCGACCCTCGGCTCGACGATGATGATGCTTGCGTCACCTTTCAACCCCTCAAAGAGCAAGCGAACATGATGCCCAAGTCCAAAACCGAATACGACAAAACAATACTTCCCATCGGTGGGAAATGTCTTCAAAAATCGCTCCGCCTCCGACTGCGGATCGTACCTGCTGTGCAGATATTTCGTAGTACCATTGGACGCGGGGACTGCAGCTGTATAAAGACCTGTTCGCGTGCGTTCAAGCGGTAGACACGCTTCTTCAGGAACTTCGTCAATGCGCTGGGCAAGCCTGGGGTCGCGACGAAAAAGAGCTGCAATATTCTTCACAAATAAATCGTTGCCAGGGCGCAGCGGATCCGCAACTTCGAAACTATCGCCAGGGTGTGCCTCCAGCACGGGCAAATCAACCGACCTCCATGTCGAGTGTATGCATCGTCGGACAATTATAGCGTCGGACAACTGTAGCGTCGGACGAATCCAGACTGCTCACGACTTATCGGCAAATTGGCACGTTTGACTCAACGCGTGTTTGAGCTGAACGAGGTAATCGGCTTTGGGGATCTCCTCGACCCCAAACTGCTCAAGATGAGGCGTCGTGAACTGGGTGTCCAAAAGCGTCATTTTCCGATCCTTCATCCGCTCCACGAGGTACACAAGTGCGACTTTTGAAGCGTCTGTCTCACTGTGAAACATCGATTCCCCGAAAAACGCACCCCCGATACACACCCCATAAAGCCCCCCCACGAGGCGATCATCAACCCGTGTTTCGACGCTGTGCGCAAAACCCATCTCATGCAGTCGCACAAACGATTCAAGAATCTCACCCGAAATCCACGTCCCCTCATCCCGGTCAGCACAACATTCCATCACCATCCGAAAATCCCGGTCGACCGTCACCGTAAACTTCCCCGAATTGCAGCGACGTCGAAGATTCCCGGAAACATGAAAGCACGCCAGGGGCAACACCGCACGCGGATCGGGACTGAACCACATGATCTCCCCATCCTCGTCAGCCATCGGAAACAGGCCTTGTGCGTAGGCTGCTATTAAAATGTCGGGGTGTAATTCCGGGTGCATTCGATCGTCAATCTACAACCCCAGCCGGGCCATCACCAGTTTCAGGTCCGACCAGGTCTTACCCTTCTCGCCCGGACTTCGGAGCAGATACGCAGGGTGATACGTCGGCATGAGCGGAATCGGATTTTGCGCCATCGGTGTCCCCGGAGGTCCATAATCGTGAAACCTGCCCCGAAGACGACCAATGGTGGTGGATGTATTCAGCAAAGTACGCGAAGCCGGCGAACCGAGCGCCACAATGACCTCCGGGTGAATGATGGAAAGCTGCTCAAGCAGATACGGCGAGCAGGCAGCAATCTCCTCAGCCGCAGGATCACGGTTGTTCGGCGGGCGACATTTCAATACATTGCAGATGAAGACATCCTCGCGCGTAAGACCCATCGCTTCGATCATCTTCGTCAGCAACTCCCCCGCACGCCCGACAAAGGGAACCCCCTTGCGATCCTCCTCAAATCCAGGCGCCTCGCCAACGAACACCAGACGTGCATTGGGATTGCCAGCGCCAAACACTGTGTTATTGCGCGATTTACAGAGGAGGCATTTGCTACAGGAAACCACATGCTTCTCATCAAGCGCAGACAGCGCTGCCCCCTTCTCGCCATCAGCCACAGCAGCAAACACCGACACGCCATCACCAGATACAACTGCAGATGCAGGCAGCAACTCAAAACCCTGCTCCGAAGCTCGCCCGCAATCGAGATAATCCAATACCGGTTTCGTGAGCGTCAGCGGAGACTGCCGAACGCCGAGCAGACGATCGGTTTGTAGCTGTTGGACAAGCGCAGCTCGGATGGCAGTACGTCGTGTGGTCATAACGCAAATCCAAAATAGAGCACCATCGTCGAATCCCACCATGGGTCGGTCAAGGGGATGCACCATGACGCAGGATTGTAACCGGGCTTCACACACGCGAAAACAGCATGGAAGTTTTGCGTGCGTTGCAGGCTGCCCGCGTGTAGGATCGCGACCGCAATGCAAGCATTCGACGAAATATCCATACGCCTACCCGACGGATACGAAGCCCACGCACGCCTGTTCCACGCGGAACCCTCCGAACAGTACCCGCAATGCAGAGGAGCAGTCCTCTATTTCCACGGAATCCAGTCCCACTGCGCATGGTATGAAGAATCCGCCCGGCGACTCCAAAAAGCAGGTTTCACCGTACTCCAACCAGATCGACGCGGATCCGGGCGAAATCAGCGAAATCGTGGCCACGCGGATTCTCAGCAACAGTTGATCGATGACGGATTCGCCTGCCAGGACCGCCTCCTGACAGAAAGCGGACAAGAGAAAGCACATCTGCTCGGCGTCAGTTGGGGTGGAAAATTAGCCATCGCCATGCACGCAACCCGTTTCGATCTGACCGAATCGCTCATCCTCGTCACACCAGGCATCTTCCCGATGGTCGGCGTCTCAAAAGCGGAAATGTTCCGAATCGGCATGTCCATGGTCAGCGCCCCCGGGCGTCACTACGACATCCCCCTCAACGATCCAACCATGTTCACCAGCGATCCCGAGCGGATCGAATTCCTCCGCAACGACCCGCTCCAACTCCACCAGGCCACGGCTGGCTTCTTCCTTGCATCCCGAAGAATGGACCGAATTATCAGCAAGCTCCAGAAAGCACCCCCCGAGGCAAGAACGCCGCTGTTCCTGTTGCTCGCCGCTGACGAACGGATCATCGACAACGAAAAAACACGCGATTTCGCCCATAATCTCGGATGGCAGGAAACCGTGATCGCCACCTACGAGCAATCGCGTCACACGCTCGAATTCGACCCGGACCGCGAAACCTACTTCGCGGACATCGTAAAATGGGCAGAAAACCCCGGAAATACGACTTCGTAGGGTCCGCTGTACGGTCCACCGTGCTACCAATACACCACGCTACCGACTCACCGCGCTACCGACTCACCACGCCAGTACTCCGTTACACCTGATAAGAGGTGTCTTGGGCTCTCATCGGGTACAACGATCCCATTCGGGCATTCGGGGGTGCCACTGGCGGATTGTCCGCCAGTGTGTTTGCTGCGGCAGTGGCGGACAAGTTTCTGTAGGGTCCGCTGTGCGAACCTTCACGGGGACAACGTTCGACCCCAGAGAAATGGTCCGCACATCGAACCCTGCATCGCAAAATAATGCCCCAGCAGGATGAATCACACCACTACCGAAACGCAGCCATAGCAGCCTCGAAGAAGAGATGCCCATCAGGCGTCTGTGCATCGGACCCCTGTGCATCGGACCCCTGTGCATCGGACCCCTGTAAATTGGTATGCGACGTCCACTCTGGATGATGGGTCCTGTGGACGTTACGCTCGGGATGCGGCATGAGTCCGATGACGCGCCCTGAATGGTCGCACAGAGCAGCAATGTTCGCATCGCTCCCATTTGGATTCGTGGGATAGCTCCGTTCCTCACCATGCTCATCGACATATTTGAACAGCACGCAACCCTCATCGACCAGCCGCGCGGCGTCAGATTCCGTCCGGGTCACAATGCGACCCTCGGCGTGAGCGATGGGCATCTGAAGTGGTGGTAAGTCCGAAAAAAGAGGGCAATTGCTCGGCACCGCTTTCAGCCGAACCCAGCGATCTTCATAGCGCCCCTGCGTGTTGTATGCGAGCGTCACCGTCGAATCGCCGATTTCCGGACCCGGCAGAAACCCGGTTTTGACAAGCACCTGAAAACCGTTGCAAATACCAAGGATGAGGTGGTCTTTGTCGATAAATGTCCGAAGTCGATCCGTGAGACGCGACCGGATTTCCGTGGCGAGAATTTTGCCGGCAGACACGTCATCGCCATAGCAAAACCCGCCCGCGATCGTGAGAATCTGGGCAGTATCGAGAATAGCAGGGTCCGCAAGCAACTCGTGAATATGGATGATCCGCGAGGTAGCGCCGACAAGCTCCCAGGCATAGGCGGTCTCCAGCTCGCAATTGGTGCCCTCTGCCCGAAGAATAAGTGCGTGAGGATTAGCCATGATTTATAACCCTCCAGCATTCGCGAGTGGCGTTTTCCAGGCAGCCGCAAGCGCATCAACATTCACCGTCAACAGCGAACGATCATCGCCATCGTGATCCCTCCGCGTCATCCGAAGCTGCTCATGATCAGCCACAAACCCAAGCGGAACGACATCCTCCCCGGATATCTCATCCCCGCGACATTCCAGCACATAACAGGTCCGATATTCGCCAAATAGAATCTCACGCTCGCAACGACCATCCTCAAACGCGTCCAGACTGATGTCCGCACCCTTGTTCCCGGCGATACACATCTCAGCCAGCGTCACCGCGAGTCCGCCATCTGAAACGTCATGGGCAGCCGCAACCACACCCGACCGAATCCACTCGGAAACGCGACAGTGGATGCGGTACGCCTCCTCAAGCGAGCGCGACCCCTCAAAACCCCCCACCACGACAATCCGATTCCCGACGCGTTTGAAATCCGACGTCACGCAACGCGTCACGTCGGAGACGTGGCTGACCGCACTGATGAGCAATGTGTGTGGTACTGCAATTTTTTCAGGCAAATTGAGCCGCTTCGCATCCTCGGCATTCTGCGTATATTGATTATTAAGTGAGTCTTTACCCGAGATGAACGGTAGCCCGAACGCCACCGCAGCGTCATACGCACCCTTGCAACACCGAACCAGCGCCCCCATCGACTCTGGGGTATCTACCCCACCCCAGCAGAAATTATCGAGAATCGCAGTTCGATCCGGTTCGCCGCCGACGCAGATGACGTTCCGAAACGCCTCATCGACGGCAGTAATTGCCATCTCGTAGGGGTCGATATCGGACAACTCGGGACATAACCCGCACGCAAGTGCGATCCCCTTGTCACTTCCGAGGCGTGGTCGAACCACGGCAGCGTCGGACGGTCCCGACCCCGGTCCCACCAGCGGTTTCACAGCACTGCCAGCCTGCACCTCGTGGTCATATTGGCGAATAATCCACTCTTTGGACGCGATATTCAAATCGCCCAGCGTCTCGATCAGTTGCTCAACGACCGTGCGGTCGGATTTTATGGGAGCACCACGCTCTGACATTTTCTGACAATCTGACGCAACCGGATGATGCCACTCAGCAGCACGCGTCGTTCTGGGCAGTCCATCATGAAGAAACTGCATATCGAGTTCGCCAACGGGTTGGCCAGCGTATCTGAGGCGGAGTTTCCGATCGTCCGTAAACGTTCCGATCACGACGGCTTCTGTCCCTTCCCGGGCAGCGATGTCGATCATGGTTTGAACGTTCTTCTCCGGGACCGCAAAAACCATCCGCTCCTGAGCTTCGGAAATCCAGATTTCGTCGTAACGAAGACCAGCATATTTCAGTGGCACTTTATCGAGGTCGACTTCAGCCCCACATTCCTCGCCCATTTCTCCGACCGCGCTGCTCAACCCACCGGCTCCGCAATCTGTCACGGAACTATAGAGGCAGCCGGATTCATGATCGCGGGCAGCCAGCAACGCATCCAGAACCTTCTTTTCCTCGATGGCATTTCCGATCTGAACCGCGTGCGAAAATTCGTCGGCATGGGTATCGGTCAGCTCGGATGATGAAAAGGTCGCACCATGAATTCCATCCCGACCGGTACGCCCGCCGACCACCACGATGCGATCGCCGGGATTGGTTTGCTTGTGAATTTTGTCATTGGGAATTAACCCCACACAGCCGCAGAAAACGAGCGGATTCGCAAGGTATCGAGGTTCGAAATAGAGCGCACCATTGACCGTGGGGATGCCCATGCGGTTGCCGTAATCACGCACACCGCCGACCACGCCTATCAGGACACGCCGCGGATGCAGGACGCCCTCGGGTAGTCGGTCCTGAGGCCAATCCGGGTCAGCAAGGCAGAAAACGTCCGTGGACGCGATCGGTTTCGCCCCAAGTCCGCATCCGAGAATATCCCGAATACAACCGCCAATACCGGTGGCTGCCCCGCCGTATGGCTCGATGGCTGACGGATGGTTGTGGGTTTCGACCTTGAAGGCGATGGCGTATTCGTCGTCGAATTCGATGATTCCTGCATTGTCGACAAAAACCGACAAACACCATGGTTTGGCTGCCCGTTCCGTGGCAGCCACGATGGTCTCTTTGAGGAGGTTGTCGAAATGGACCTCTACCTCGCCAGGACGGCCAAAATCAGCACCCTTGTAGAGAACGTCGCTTTTTAGCGTTTTGTGGACGCAGTGTTCGGACCAGGTCTGTGCGAGCGTTTCCAGTTCGATATCGGTGGGTTCGCGATCGAGCGAGCGATAGTAGTCTTGAATGACACGCATTTCCTCGGTGGAGAGGAACAGGTGTGCCTCCCGGGAGAGCGATGCGAGTTCGGCGTCATCTAGTCCCAGAAGCGTGACATCGCGTTTTTCAAAGGGTGCGACTGGCGCAACGGGGAAGGATTCTGGAAGCGGGTCGGAACGGTCAAATCCGTGCAGCAGGGTCGTTTCGATGCAATCGTTGGCGAGAATGCTGCGAGCGATCCGTTGCAATTCGTCGAGATTTTCCAGTCCGGTGATCTCATAGCGGTAACCAGTTCGGACATCCTCGATCAGATCGACGACGTCTTGGCTTTCGGTACTGTCTGCCCCGTGTCGTCCGTCTGAATTCCAGATATTGAGCAGTCGATTGGCGGCTTTACGCGTGCTTTCTGCCACAGGGTCCATGACACCGGGTTTGTAATGGACATCGACATTGGGCGTGTCACTCCGTGGATCGTTCATGCCATCAAAGACCGTGCAGGATTCGATCACCGGGTCGAGGAGAAGTTCAGCCGCGAGTTTCTCGACGGTTTTTCGGGCGATATGGCCTTTGAAGAAGTAGAACCGTGTGGAGGTGATGGATTTTATGTGCGAATAGCTGCGACGGTGCGCGTCCGCCAGTGCAGCCCGTCCCTGGATATCGCAGTCGTCGCGGACGGCGTTGATTGCGACGCCGAAGATGGCCCCTTCTCGATCGGGGGGGGCGGCGTTATCGGCTTCATGGTTGGTGCTGGGGTTGTTCGTGGAGATCACGCGACATCTCCCCAGTGAATGCGGTTTTTGCTCATGCGTCAGAGATTATCCGACGCAGGGGACGATGAAAAGAGCATCGGAGATGATGATCTCGATTTGTGTGTTGCTGCGATCAATCGCCCGCACTGCTTTGTTTCTGACGTAGTGCAACGATTCTGTTGCGGACATTTTCCGGGCGAAACCATTGGGCAGCGTGGGTCTGATAACGGGCTTCGAGGAGTTCGCTGGCCATTTCTTCTCGCTGCTCTTTGGAAACGTCTCTGACAACGCCTGGGTTAATGATTTCGGCGAGGATCCACTTGCCCTCGGTGAAAAGCTCGAAGAGGTGCATGAAGTGAATACCAGAATCGAAGTCGGCTTCGTTGCGGTTCCGGATTTCTGAGGCGAATACGAACAATTCGTCGAGAAATTTGTCGGACACACCGATGTCGGGCAGCGAGGGTGCAATGGTTGCCTGCCCCGAAATGCGCCGAATTTGCCTGGATACACGCCGCAGGCGCGAAAAGGGTTTCGGGTGCTGGACTTTGGTCCTGGGAAACATTGCAGCCAGATCGGATCCGGGCCAAGCGCTTTCAATGCCTTTTTCGACGGATGCGTTGGCAAAAGCGGAGAGCTTGTGCCCAACCCTTCCGAATGCTTCGGAATATTGGATGTCATAGAGGACCCTGTCGCGCACTTCGTCGAGGCTTGCATCATCGCCGGAGTTTCTCATTTCAGTCACGCAAGCGACGAACCACTGGACAGTCCGTCCGTCCTGACGCGTTGCAAAAACAGGCATCGGTTCATAGAACGCATAGCAAAGCTGGTCCCTGATGCCGTAGTTAAGTTCGATGCCCTGGACGCGCTTGATAAGATGCCTGAAAGCAAGATAGTCACCGCTTTCCCGTTTCCACTTGGCAGTTCCGATTTCTGGAAGTTTATTCGCATCTGATATTGCGATCAGTCCTGTATTCACCGCTCGAGCATTGACATGTTCCAGTCGAACCAGGCCCTCCGCCAGCGTCTGAAGATATTGCGGATCCTTCACGGAATCGGGGGCGATTTTGTAGTTGTCCGCACCAACCTGTGCAGATTTCCAGGGTCGCTGCATTTTCTTGTGCAGCATCTGCGCGATCCGGTCACCGCGGAGAGACGCCTCACTCAGTCGCGCGTGACGTGTTATCTCCTCAGCCGCATCCTCGAACTTCTCGACCTTCGTAAAGTTATGTCGGTTGGCTTCAAACCAGCTTCGAACCTGGGATTCGGACATGTCAACGGATGGCAGTATCGATTCGCGGTCGAAAGTGATGTATTGAATGTTGACACGCTGGGGTAGCGCATAAGCGAAGCCATACGGATTGCCGGGTGCATCGGGGTTCTCGTGACGATAGGCATTATACTGGGCAAGAATTTTTTCTTCCGGAACCATCATCGTGCGATCAACAACCTCACGTACATCAAGAACAACATACGATACTTCAATCGGGGTCTGCGTTCGGGCTACCCAGAAATCTGCCTCCTCTCCACTGATTTCACCATCTGACATCGTCAGGCGGGCATTCTCTCGAACAGCTATAAAATCGGCGACAGCCTGCCGCACCTGTTCCTCGGAAAGACCTCTTCGACCGGCTGCCTCTATCACTGCAATTTCAGTCGTACCAAGCTCCATCAGCATCTCATTGCTGAGTGGATTGATGGCTCTGGTGCGGTGAACTTCTTCAACGAGTAGATCCCAGGTTTCAAGATCAAGCGGCTTGCGAACGTCGTTTTCGACATCGCGCATCTCCAGAAACCATGGGCGATTCCATGGCAACGCAAGATCGAATATCGCCTCAGTGCGGCGCCGTGAAAAATCTGCCCGCTCAGCATCCGTGAACTGAACTGTAGGATTGTCGAGTTGAGCGTGGACGGTTGAAACACCCACCAAAGCAACCATCAGTGACTGTGCGTACAATTTTGCTGGATGCAACATCTTGCGAATCTCCGAACGACGGCCTGGGATGCTCAAACTGATACTTGGATGTTATGTGTCCCATGTGGTTTCGCGTCAAGAAGCTGGCATCAAGAGTTGTCGAATTGTTACAATAATACACCGAATCTGATGTTCGATCATCTACATACCACCCCCATGTAAATTGAGAAAGGCCCGGCAAGCTGTAACACTTGCCGGGCCTGGAAAATTATGGGTTATGACGATTCAGTCATGTCATACGCTGCACGCCTTATGGCGTGGTCGCTGTGTTGACAACTCCAAAGAGACCCGAAATTTGATTGCCAGCCTCAGAGATAAAGATGTCATTGGCACCGTCACCATTGATGTCGGTGATGACTGCATATCCTACACCGTAGTAGAGGATAGCTGTCTGCTCCGAATACCCGTGATTCGTGGCGGTGTTACCCGGATCGGTCTGACCAACAGCCGTCACACCAACGATCCAGTCGACATTGCCCGCTGGGTTGCTGCCATCATGAAGGATCAGGTCAGCTGTCACAACAGAAGTCGTACCATCGCCAACGGAAGGAGAAGCCTCACCATTGTAGAGACGGATTTCAAGGTTGTCCTCATCCGTCAGACCACTCGAGTCGAGCGATGAGGCAATAACATCATCAAAGCCGTCACCGTTGAAGTCACCACAACTCATCTGGGCACCCAGATTAGCCTTGGTGCTGCGCCCGGAAACCTGCGGGAAGTTGTTATCCAGATCGTTGTCCGTTGAATCGAACGAGTTCGGATAATCCATCAGCATGTAGATGCGACCACGAAGATCATCAGCAACGATCATCGTACCATTGGTCGTGCTGTCAACGGCTGCAGAGACGATGATGTCGTCTGTACCATTTCCGTTGTAATCACAGCAGATCACCTGACGACCGAAGCCAAGGCGATTGGCATCACCCTGATAGGAGCGACCGAAATCACTGAAGTCGTCGCCACTGTAAGCACTGTCGGCGAGGAGTGCACCGGATCCGGAAGCGGTTCCCTGAGCAAGGAAAACTGCACCAGAATCAGTCAACGCACCTGCGTTAAAGCCAGGAGCACCAATTGCAACGTCACCGCGAAGGTCACTGTTGACGTCACAGCACCAGATGGACGCTCCGAAGAGGTCGCCACCACGATCGCCAGTCGGCGGACCGAAGCTGACAGCACCTGCAACACCCAGAGCAGCAGCGTCGTCGGTGATGACGTTGTTATCGTACTCGAACGACAGACCCGGAATCATGTACGCACGACCTGAAGGACGGTGAATGGTGAAACTTGTGTCGTCCTGGTTGACAGAGAAACCTGTGGCAAGCGTGGCAAGTGTCTCACTTGCGACTGCCGTCACGGTATCACACTGACCAGCCTGAGCACCTGAGGTAAGCACGATCACATCGCCAACCGTCAGACCATTGGTCGTAAGTGTCGAAGCGACACCAGTCGAACCATCGATCGCAGTACCCGTTGTGTCGATGTCACCAGTTCCGGCGTTATCAACAGCACCATCGTCACCAGGAGCACTTGCGATGATGTCATCAAGACCATCGCCATTGAAGTCGGTACACCAGACACGCCACCCGAAGAGGTGGTCGATGCAGTCGGCACCGGAGTTTGTGCGGGTGAACGTAGCATCACCAGGCATTGCAGGCCAGAGACCCACACCCCACGCTGTGACGCCCGTTGCGTTTCCGTAGTAGACATCGACCTGACCACCGAGGCGGTTGGCACTGGTGGCGGCAAGACCGCGACCAACGACGAGGTCCAGATCGCCATCGCCATCCAGATCACAAGTCATGAAGTCTGTGACATCCGCCGCACCAACTGTCAGAACATGCTTCTGGAATGCGTCATCGATTTCACCATCGCTGATCGCATCGTTGTTCCGCGGTGAATTCGCAGCAGTCGCTGGATCAGCAGCAAACGGGTTGCACACCCGGATGGTCTGACGGTTGTCATCCAGAATGAGGATTTCATCAACACCATCACCATCAAGATCAGCTCTGCGGACAACAAGACCGTCATACGCATTGGCACCTGCCGCAGCATCATGAAGACCGTGGAAAGTGACCTGAGAATCCGCTGCAGCCGTGGTGGACGGTGTCGGAACACTCGTCACGCCACCAAAACGAGGCAGGATACCTGTGGTGAGGTCGTAATCCGTACCAACAACTGCCGGTCGAACATCGATCGTCGGCGTCGTCAGCGGTGAAGCACTTGTATCAAAGATGTTGAAGACGTCACGGTTGACATAAATATCAACCGCAGTGTCCGTCCCGGCACCCACACTTGCTTCACCAGCCAGCACACTACCGGTCAGGTTGTAACGTCCTGCACTGGATGTCGTGACAACAACAGTGCTGTTGATGAGATCTTCACTGCCAGCCAACGTCTCACTGTTCAGTGTGATGTTGCTTACGATGCTGTCCATATCTTCCAGGATCCAGTTCAAGGTACCCGGAATCAAGGAGCGAAGGACCATCGGAACATCGACCTGACCGTTCTCGATCGTGACATAACTGGTGTTCGATCCCAGCGCCGGAGTCGTACCACTCTGCACGCCAGCCGGGGAAACCGGAGGTGTGAAAGTGAAAGCATTCGCGAGCGTGATATTTGAACTGCAGCTTGTCGATGCCGTTCCATCCTGTCGCGTGACCGTCAGCGTGAAGGAATAGGTACCAGGCGAAACCTGACCGTTATCACCCGTGTCTACCGTCGCGTCAGGCTGAAGCGTAGAGAATGCATTCGTCTGATTCGGAACGATGAAGAAGGTGAGATTCGATGGCGGCGTTGCGACAACACTCGTCACAACAACGTCAGAAACATCCATACCCGGCGGAACCGAACCCACAGACCACTGAAGACGAAGTTCTGTCGTCATTCCGGCAACATCCGAGCCAGACCCGGACAGGGCAGTCGGAAGCGAGTTTGCGTTGTTACCACCGTTCGATGTGATGTTCGTACCAAAGGTAAACGGGTTTCCTGCAGCATCTTCGAAGAATGTACGGTCAGGACCGGCATCGCAGAGAAGCTCTGTGATACTCTTTGTGACCGTGCACTCTGCAGTCGCCGTCTCTGTAATATCCTCAACCACAGGATCGGCATCAGGATCGCCAGCAACGACGCTGGTCACAGTCACAGTAACCGCAGAAGCACCAGGATTGGTCGAAGTAAGACTGACAGGGTTGCCCGTCAGGTCAATATCGCCATTGCTGCTGGTCCAGGCAAACGTCATGGTTCCACCCTCGGTGAACCCTTCAGTGGTCGCCGTGATGCTGATCGTATCTTCCTCACCCATCGAACCCGGGCAATCAAGCGTTACCGACGGACCTGCCGGCGGTGTCGGCTCGGAAGCACGAACTGTCTGATTGGCCTGAAGAACCTCGCCATCGCATGTGATGTCAACCGTGATGGTCGTGTCATCAGCAGCCGGCGTGTAGTTCGTCGTGCATGCACCTTCAACATTGTTCGGATCGAAAGTACCAGCACCATCGGTTGTCCAGCTGCAGGAGCAACCTTCATTGACCGCCTGAGCGAGCGTCGTGAAGTCCGGCGCCGTCACCGACACAGGCTCACCAACCGTCAGGTCAACGAAATCGACATCGGCGTTGTCACCTGCGAGATCGTTGTTGGCCGGTGCGACACACATTTCGCCTTCGCAAACCAGACCAGCGGCACAGTCGGCATCCACTGCACATTCCGGCTCGGGAACTGAACACTCACCAGTCGTAGCGTCACAGGTTTCACCTTCGCCTTCACACACAACAGCCGTTCCAGCAAGACAACCGTCATCGCCGGCAGCCTCATCGTTCGGAGCACAGGTTTCGACACCATTGCAAGCGTCACCATCGTCGCACGAGAAACCTTCTGCCTCACATGCGGCAGGTTCCACTGGCGGCAATACGGGGGGGCAGCCGGTGACTGCGATCAACAGCGCTACGATCGACAGAGCGCAGGCGCCGCCTTTGAAGTTAAACCACGTGCCACAACTGTTCGCACGTTTCGTGAATGCACCTATCATCTCGTCAAATTCCTCCAGTAACAAAGGTCTTGCGCTGTCCGTGTCGCATTAATCAGTGAACCGAACGGACGTACAGCACTCTTTTTCGTTATCCCTTAACGTTCCATTTTACGGCGACACCTCACACCACCAGTCTGGGCACGCCACTATAACACGCAGCACCACACAGACCGGAATGACAGACGTGCCACCGATCACATTCAAAACAGTTTTTTTTACGTACCAGCAACAGGCACCTATTCATCAACTCGAATACCCACGGAGCCGCTCAACACGGAACGGGTCCAACAACGTCACACGAGTCCGAAATCCGGCTGTCACTCTGTGGAGGTGGCGGCAATGCGATACCGATAAACGCGCCGTCATCGATACCAATCTGCCTCCATGCACCTTTCGTCTCTAACCCAACCGCACCACCCACAAGGGTACGCACGGTACTTCACGAGTAGCGACTGTTCCAACGCGGGGGAATTGTAGGTCTCAACAAGGTCGCGTCAACACCCAATTCCTAAAATTTGGCGTTCGCAGAAAACAGAACCACATCGCACCGCGATCAACCGAGGCCGCCATGCCCTAATACGGTCGATTCACCGCTCATCGGCGATCGCGCAGGATTTGCTTGAGAATTGATCCAGAAAAAGAAACCATTCACCTGACCCCAACCATGGGAAGGTGAGCAGAGACCCATGCAGCAATAATGCAGTCACACAGCAATATCAGACCAGCCTTTTTATCTCTCAATCTATTACGACACAATAACTTACGACTTATTCCAACCAGGCGTATCCATCAATTCGACATCACGGAATACCGCCTGTCAAGCAGCGCTTCATTCTCACAGCATCACGTTTTCAAATGGAAGATTATTCAACAAGCTGCAAGTTTTCACCGCATGCCAAACAACCAGGCTGGCGATATCTCTGGCGAAAAAGACATGATTCACCAAGGACCACGAACCCCGTCCGAAAGTTTTGACAATTCCAGTGTTATTTTGATCACGGCACGCGCAATTTTGGGCTTGGTGCCTTCGACCACACCACACCAGCCAAGGTCAGACCGAAGTATTTCGACCCTTGCGTGGTCAGTTCCCACATTATCTTTACCATTCAGAATGATGGCATCGCAGCGCTTACGGCGAAGCTTACCCTCAGCATGGGCGTGGTGATCGTGATCTTCCATCGCGAAACCAATCATCACGCGGGCACCCTTGATCTTCCCAAGACAAGCCGCAATGTCGGTCGTCGGCTGCAGCGTGATCCGTCGTGGCTGATGACGCTTCTGAAGCTTGTGATCGAGCGTGCGCGTCGGACGATAGTCGCAGACCGCCGCCGTCATGATCGCAGCGTCACTGGTCTCATATACATCCAGGCAGGCTTCCAGCATCTCCTGGGCACTGACCGTATCAATGCGGGTCACCCCTTTGGGAGTCTCCAGCGAAACTGGCCCGGAGACCAGCGTCACATCATGACCCATCCGGAACGCCTGATCCGCAATGGCATACCCCATCTTTCCGGAAGAGGGGTTCGAGATAAAGCGGACTGTGTCGAAATATTCGCGGGTAGGTCCAGCGGTAACGAGGATATGCACGATTGACAATACCTTACAGCGACGCACACCCCTGAGAGGACTCATCAGGATCCACCGGGCGCAACGACGCAAGAACAACCTCGACGATCGCTTCCGGGGCAGCCATTCTACCAGGTCCAGCCGATCGACAAGCCAACCATCCCGTATCAGGCCCTATCAGGCTATATCCGTAGGATTTCAGACGCTCAACATTCGTGCAGACAGCAGGATGTTCCCACATTCGATCATTCATCGCAGGTGCAAGGATGATCGGACAGTCAGCCGCGATCAGCACAGTACTCACAAGATCGTCGGCGATACCATTGGCGAGCTTCCCAATAATATTCGCAGTCGCGGGTGCAACCAGAAGTACGTCAGCATGTCGAGTCAGGAGGATGTGCTGCGGGTCAGCCGGGTCAGGCGCATCCCACAAGGAGGTAAGAACAGGGCGAGCGGTGATCGCCTGAAACGTGGCAGGCCCAACCAGCTGCATGGCTGAACGCGTCATTGCAACAGTAACACCAGCACCAAGCTGCACCAACGTCGATACAACAGAAACAACCTTATACGCAGCAATCCCGCCACAGACTGCCACAACAACTTCCCTGCCCGAGACAGCTTCCCTGCCTGAGGCAGCTTCCCTGCCTGAGACAGCTTCCCTGCCTGAGACAGCTCCCGTACCAGAGACAGCCTCCCCGTCTTCAGGATTCCCACTGCCTGCTGGATTCCCACTGCCTGCTGGATTCTCATTCACTGCTGAATTCTCGTTCACTGCTGAATTCAATCCGGAACCACCAGAATCACGTGGCAACACCATCCGTGCGATCGTAGCCATCAACGTAAACTGGCTCAATCTTCCCTTCGGCGATCTCCTTGATCACAACCTCCAGATCGGTGAGACCCTTCGTCTCGACCATCGGCCTGGCACCCTGTACAAGCTGCAACCAGCGACGCTGGATCAGTGCAGTAAGCTTGAACCGACCGCCAATTTTGTTGATAATGTCGTCGCTTTTGAGCAAATCGATTACAGCCATGGTCCACCAGTCTCCTTCTCAATGATGCCAATTACCTCCTCGATTGTATCCTCAAGGATGTCATTTGTCACGAAATACGAATACGCCCCACTGTCACGGGCAGCAGCAATCTCACCATCTGCCTCAGCAAGACGCTTTTTCAACTGATCCTCGGATTCCGTCTTCCGACCCTTCAGACGGGCCTCCAGCGTCTCCCGGGTCGGAGGAAGAACAAATATCCTCACCGATTCCGGCATACGCTCCGCAACCTGCATACCACCCTGAACGTCAATCTCCAAAATGACGCACTTCCCATCAGCCGTCGCACGGCGGACGGGTTCTTCCCGCGTACCGTAAAGATTTCCAATATACTCAGCCGACTCAAGAAACTCGTCGCGATCCCGCATCGACTGAAATACTTCACGGGTCACAAAATCGTAGCTCTCACCCGCAATATCACCAGGACGCTGCGGACGCGTCGTCACGGATACGCTCCAGATCGATCCGGGAACACGCTCCAGCAACGCATGGCAGATAGACGTCTTACCAGCTCCCGACGGACCACTGATCACAATCAGCGATCCCCGACGAACAACATTGTCCGCACCCGTAGAACGCGCACCCCCGCAAGCACTCGAACCAGGCGCATCACTCGACATTCTGGACCTGCTCCTTGATCCGGTCAATCAACGATTTCATATCCACCACCGACCGGGCAATGTCCGCATTGTTGCTCTTGCTGCCGATCGTATTGGCTTCGCGAAGCATCTCCTGGGCGAGAAAATCCAGCTTGCGACCAACTGCCTCAGGCGATCCACACAACTCAACAAAATGGTCGATATGGGCTCGCAGGCGGACGACCTCCTCACTCACGTCAGACCGCTCCGCAAACAACGCCACCTCACGGCAAAGCGTGTCACGATCAAGATCCAGACGGGCCTTGCTGAGAAGCTCCTCAACACGATTGGACAACCGATCATGATACTCTTCAACAACCACCGCCGCACGGGCGTGAACCTTCTCAATCAGATCACCCATCAGCCTGCAGTTCTCAAGCAGATCCTCATACAGAACCTGCCCCTCCCGCGCACGCATGTTGGCCATATCCTCCAGCGCACGGTCCACAATGTCGCACACAATACGCGTCACCTGCACACGCTGATCGTCCGTAACGTCCGGAAACTGACAAATTCCGGGCAGCGTCACGAGCGTGGCAAGATCGACGGTGGCTGAAACCCCCGCAGGAAGCTCTGCTTTTTGCAGATCGTGCAAATAGCTCGACAATGCCTGATGATTCACAACATAAGCAGCCGTAACCGACTCATTCTTAATGCGAAGGGTAAGGCTCACCGATCCACGGGCGATTCTGGAGCGAAGTATTTTCTCGATCTGTGGCTCAACGTGCTGAGCGATGTCGGGCACTTTGATATTGGACTTGAAGTAGCGGTTGTTGACGCTCCTCATTTCGAGAACGTAAGTAACACCCTCTTCATTGCACCTGGCGTCTCCAAAACCTGTCATCGATCGGATCATGCGTATCCCGTAGCATCACCGTCCTGCGGTGACGACCTGGTAGGGTCCGCTGTGCGGACCACGCCTCAGTGTCGAACCTTGTTCCTGTATCGACCCGCACACCGACCCCAACCAGCAACCTTGAACGCGACAGTCACGGTCAGGAACATTCAAATGATGATAATACCCGATATTGTTGAATCACACCGCCAGCGCAAAACAGAACATGCGCAAAACACATCATGCAGGTTCCGTTGCGCGGACCCTGCACATGACCGTGCGACCTGCACATCACCATGGCGACCTGCACATCACCGTAGCGGCCTGCACATCACCGTTGCGGCACGCCCGTACCCACCACAGATCCCCTATCCACCGCTGGAATCTGCACCATCGACAGGCTCACCAGCCCCTTCGACAGGCGGCGCGGATACCCCGGAATCGCCAGCAGCATCGGAACCACCAACCACATCGGAACCACCAGTGGCATCAGTACCACCTGTCGCATCCGCTGGCACACCAGAACCATCCGGCAAACCCTCTGTAGACGTGAGCGATGCAACGGGCACTATCGGTGCTTCAGCGGGAAGAAATACAAAATTCCCAACCACCGCAAGAAGCAGAAAGAGAAAAGCAAGTGTCACTGTAACAACCGTGAACACATCACCAGTTTTAGCACCAAATGCACCACCAGCACCCGAACCACCAAACGCGCCAGCCAATCCACCAGAAGACCCCTGTTGCAGGAGCACGATCAGGATCAGCAATCCGCAAACGCCCAGCGTCGCAAATGCCATTATCAATTGCCCAAAACTCAATTCCGCCAATAACATCATCAGATCATCAACCTTCGCTGTAACAGTCTCTTGTAGGACGGCTTTCACCCTGATTAAGCATTACTGGACGGGTGACACCCGCCGCCGCAACCACAGGTCTTATGCAAAACACACAGGCTTTCTACGCACAACTCCCAGCCACAGCCGAGATGATACTGACAAAATCCCGCGCAGCCAAGCACGCCCCGCCAATCAATGCGCCATCCACATCCTCACACGCCATCAAATCCGCCGCATTCCCCGGTTTGACACTACCCCCATACTGAATCCTCATCGCCCCCGCCACAGCAGGATCGAAAATTTCTCCGATTTTTCGCCGTATCACAGCATGAACTTCCTGAGCAATCTCAGGAGACGCAGTCTTGCCCGTCCCAATCGCCCACACCGGCTCATATGCAATCGTAAGCAGCGAAGCATCAAGATCGGCAATAATTGCGCGACCAATCTGCCCCGTCACAATCTCATCCGTCCGCCCCGATTCCCGCTCGTCAAGCGTCTCACCCACACAGAAAATCACAGACAAGCCAACCTTCTGCGCCGCGATCACCTTCTTCGCGATCAGCTCGTCCGTCTCCCCGAAAACATGCCGCCGCTCGCTATGTCCGATAATAACATACTTACAGCCAGCATGAACAAGCATCTCAGGTGAAATCTCGCCCGTAAACGCCCCCTTGGACTCAAAATGGACATTCTGAGCACCAAGCATGATCGTCATGCCGTCCAGTTCCCGCCCCATCGGATACAGCAGCGTAAACGGCGTACAAACCGCGACATCGACACCAGATTCTGGGTCATATTGCCCACGGATATCCTTCATCAACGCGCGGGCATCTGCCAGCGTGTTGTGCATCTTCCAGTTCCCGGCAACAAACGGTTTTCGACTCATCTATAAACATATCCTTGTCATCGTGGTGGCCAAGCTCAGAGGTATCACAACCCAACGCAGATGGCCCGACTATAACACCTCTTTGGCTCGGGGGAAGGATCCCAGAACCTGCAGATGTGTGCAATGCGCACGCGCCTGCTCCAGGGCAGTGGAGACGCCGGAATCTTCGGCATGACCGGCAATATCGGCAAAAAAGGCATAATCGAAACCCTTCCCACCTCCAGGCCGAGCTTTCCCGCGTCCGGGACGAGACTGGATGAATGTCATATTGATATTGCGGGCACGGAAGGCGTCCAGCACCTCTACCAAGGCTCCGGGGCGATCTGCTGCCTGAAAATAAAGTGCAGATTTATCATCGCCGGTCGGCTTTGCGGGCGTTTTGCTCAGGACCCAGAATCGCGTGATATTGTTAGGGTCGTCCTCGATTCGCTCTGCCAGGGGTTGCAAGTGGTGTATTTCCCCTGCCAGTCTACTCCCGATGGCTGCTGCGGTTGGGTCGGCGGCTGCGATTTCGACGGCTTTGCTCGTGCTGGCGGCTGGGACGGTTTTTGCGGATAACCCCCGCTGCGTCAGCCACTGGCGACATTGGGCGAAGGCTTCCGGTTTTGAGTAGATGGCCTGGATTTCCTCGATCGCACATTGGCCAAAGAGGTAGAGGTGTACGCCGAGGTTGATTTCGCCGCAGATGCAGAGATCGCGGTCGTGGCAGGCTTCCAGGGTGTCGGTGACGCCGCCGCCGGTGGAGTTTTCGATCGGGACGATGCCCAGTTCTGCTCTGCCGCGTTCGATTTCGTCGAAAATGGCCGAAATCGTCCCCAGGGCGACCTGCTCGACGGATGATCCGAATTTTCGGGTGGCAGCCAGGTGCGAGAAGCTGCCGGCGGGTCCGAGGTAGGCGATGCGTGGCTGGCGTTCGAGCGAGAGCGATCCGCTCATGAGTTCGCGGTAGATGGCTTGTATGGTCCGATCCGCGAGCGGTCCTTCATTTTTCGCGATGAGCCGGTCGAGAACTTCGCGTTCGCGGTTCGGGACGTACGTGGCTGCCCCCGAAGCGATTTTCGCCTGCCCGACGGCGATGACCACCTCCGCCCGCTGATTCAACAATTCAAGAATCCGCTCATCCAACCCGTCGATCTCAGCGCGAAGCGCATCAAGATCGCCGGTCGTGGCGCGAGGGTCACTGGGATTGGTCTTGTCATCAGTCACTATATCGCTCCAGCCGTATTGCTCAGGCAACCACGGGAGTACACTGGCTACTATGTTATAATGATCGCTCGGCGGCTGGAAGGGATTGCCTTGAGTCGGATTTAGGAATCGCGCGTGATTGCATCCGCTTAAAGTTGATAGCTCAAATATAATCCTACTCAACGAAGATTGAGTGCGATAGAGTCACCAGCAATGATCGTCGTAATAAATACACGAGGTCGTAGTGACTAAATCTCGGACAAGGACTATGGCGAAAAATCGCATTCATCGCGAGCTTCCTGCTCGAGACTTGTCTCGTAGCAGCATATGTCGGAACGCTCTATCGCGACATGTTATTCAGTGACCTGCCGGTTCAATCAAGATACGCAACATGAAAGATTTCTCTTGCCGAAAACATCTTCGGATAATGATTCGGAATGTGTACGAGAATTTCAGCGTCAACGAGCTTCTGGATATCCGCCCTTGCGGTGGGGTACGAAACTTCAAATTTGTTCTGAACATCAATAATGTGTATCAATGGCGATTCGACAAGCATCTCAATAATGCTATGCATTCTCGGACTTGAGAGTCCGACCTTCTTCTTGTACTCCTCCACCAGCGAACCAAGTCGTTCGCAGCGACGCAGCAAGACGTCCGACTGTTCGATCGTACCCTGCAAGCATAGCTCGATCCATTCGCTCCACTCGCCATGCGTACTCACGCGAAACAAACGCTCAAAATAATCGCTGCGGTGGTTCTCGAAAAACTCGCTCAAGTATAACCAGGGATGAGAAAGTTCCAGCCACTTGCATATCGCCAGCGATAGCAGGAGGCGCCCAACCCGCCCGTTACCATCCATGAATGGATGAATAGCCTCGAACTGGTAGTGCATCACAAAGGCTCTGATGAGCGGGTCCACCTCTTCGCCCGGCATCACTTCATCGACCAGCGAGGTTTCATCGTCCAGAATGGTCGTATCGCCCGGAGACGCCATGTATGACTCCAGATTGGAAAGACACGCATCAAGCTCCGTTGCGGGCGTGGGTGTAAACTGACGGCCAATATAGACTTGCCGGTCTCGGATTTGACCTGGATTTTTATTTGCTCCGCGAACACCATTCATAAGCACACGATGCAGTTCGCAATAGAACCTGCGATCGAAGGCTACGCCCTGCTCTACCAACTTCTGACCGGCGATCATTGCCCCGTCGCAGTTTAGCACTTCCCTCATCTGGTTGTTGCGATCCGATTCCTTGTCATCGATTTCCTTGCCCGACTTTTCAAACATCAACAATTCCTCCGGTGTTACATGCGTGCCCTCCAGACTGCTCGATCTTATGGCTTCACGTTTCTGGAGTGGCCTCAACACCAAACTTAGATTGGATTGGGGGTCTCGAATACCGCTGGCGCCCCACCTGCCTTCGAGTTCGCCAATCTTCCCACGAGCATCCGCAGCCATGCTCCACAACCTGTCCCCCGGACTCCATTGCGGTGGCAACGGATTTGGGACGAACGCGTGTGCCTTCCGGGAGACATTTTCCAGCGGAACCAGCTTCCCGGTCTTGTACTCGCTGAATTTCTTAATATCCACGGCGACATCTCCCACCTTAAAGGCGATTTCAATCTGCACGAGTCAGATTAAAGCATATCGCCAATTACTTTAACCTCCACCCTTCAAGTTAAAATTTTTCGCGAATTCCTTTAATATGGAACCGGTACATTAAAGCAACGTCCGTATAATTTAGCCCTTATATGGGTCAAAAATGCAGATTTGGCGAAATCGGACTTATTTTGGACTATCAGACGTACCTGCGGACTGGGAGCAGTGATCGCGGTACCATGCTGGAATTGGACGAGGCAAGACTGCGACATTCAGGAGGGTGGACCGTTGGGCGTGTTGACCGAAATTCCGGTTCCCGCCGCCGAACTGGGGTGCGGGCTGGCGTGCGGAATCTTCTTCGCGTTTCCACGTTCGTCATGCGTGCGACCGGGCGACTGCCAGCCAGAATCGGGGTCGCGGTGATGGGGTAAACCCGCATTTCTTACGATTACAAACTGCGACAGCGTTTATAAATGCCGCCCTGCCCATTCCGTGCTATAGTGATCTCAGGATCGCCATTTACGGAGAAACACAGACGACATGGGTCCAATGACCTTCATCATCACACTGACAGTCGCCGTTTCCCTGATCGCCGGGATCGTGATCCTCGGTAAATTCTGCGCCACACGAAAGCATCGTAGCAGATCGGAATCTCAGGCAGGATCGCGGAAATGCTCTGATTGCGGCGTCGCATGTGCGAGTCGTGCAGAGTATTGCCCCCAGTGTGGCCATCGTATTGATTAGGCGGTCACCATTATTCAGTCAGTATCTGTCATGTCGCACAGCACCATCGTAAGTGCTTGCCAACATTTGAGCCCTGGTGCGACTTGCCCGTAACCACCGTGCTGCGGGGCATGACCACATGGAGTTTGTGACGACAGGTTGACGAAAGGATTAGCTCGATGTCCGACTTTGACGATTTCCAACTGGCACCCGTGAATTATCAACGAAAACTCCCTTTGCCCACATTGATCGCTGGCGGCGTACTGCTCCTGATCGCCGTTGTGAGTGCTGTGTTCTGGTTCGTCATCCGCGTGGAAGTCAATGCCGGTGAGATGCTTGTCCTCGTGAATAAAACCGGAAAAACCGTTCCGCAGGAGTTGATCGATGATTTCGGAGACCAGGTCATCCTCTACCCGGAGCTGGTCCGCGCCATCGCCCAGAAAACCGGCGAATCTGAGGAGGACGTACTCAATGGCTACAAGGGCATCCGCCTCGAACCTCTGACGGAGGGTCGCTATTTCCCGAATCCCTACCGCTACAAAGCCATCAAAATGCTGACCACGCAGATCCGCCAAAATGAAATGGGGATCCAGATTCGAAAATTCGGAAAACCCCTCGCCTTCCCCAAAACAGTGGCGACGACGCCCGACGAACGCGGACCTGTGGCTGAAATCCTCATCCCCGCACGTCACAATGTGAATCTTCTCGCCTACGAGATCCAGAAATTCCCCGCCATCTCGATCCCCGAAGGCAACGTCGGTGTCGTAACGTTGCTCAGCGGTCGCGACCCGAAGGAAAAAAACACCTACACCGTCGCACCTGGTGAAAAAGGCGTTCAGCGTGAAACACGCCCGCCCGGTCTGGAATACTACAACCCATACCTCGAGCAGATCGAAATCGTCGATGTTCGATCCCACAAGTACGACATGCTTAACGACGATGCGATCCACTTCCCCTCCAATGACAGCTTCACCATCGTCATCGAGGGGACCATCGAGTGGGCCATCCGACCCGACCATGTGGCAGAGGTCACCGTCGCATATGGCAATGAAGAGGACATCCTCAGCAAGATCATCCTCCCCAACGCGAGAAGCATCGCCCGAATCCAGGGTTCAAAACTGCAAGCTCGCGAATTCATCAACGGGCAGACCCGAACCGCCTTCCAGGACAAACTCCTCTCCGAGCTTCGGCAGGAATGCTGGAAGCAGGGAATCGACATCAAATCTGCCCTCGTACGAGACATCCAGCCACCGCCAGAAATCGCCGATCTCATCAGTCAGCGCGAACAAGCCGACCAGGAAATCGAGCGATTCACCAACGAAATGGAGGAGGCGAAATCCGAAGTCCAACTTGTCGAAGTGCAGGAATTACAGCGGCGAAACAAGGCAATGGGCAACGCAAGACGCGAGGTGGTCACCACGATCAAACAGGCTGAACAACGCATGACCGTCGCAGTGACAAACGCGTCCCGCGAGCTGGAAGTCGCCAGAATCGAGCTGCAAGCCGCCGAAAAACTCGCATCCGCCATCGTCGCCAAAGGACGGGCCGAAGCCAACGTCATCCTCTTCAACTACGAAGCCCGGGCTGAACCGCTCCAAGCAGCCGTCACTGCCTTCGGTGGCGGCAGAACCTACGCTCAACAGTTCTTCCTGCAAAAGATCGCACCCTCGATCAAATCGATCCTCTCCAACACTGAAGGCCCGTTCGCCGACATTTTCAAACAATTCCAGACCTTCAGCACCACCACGACGCAAGAAGGAGGCGCACGATGATCAAACGATACGCAACGCTCGCACTGGGAATACTCCTTACCGTCGGCGGCGGCGGAACTGCCCTCTTCTGGTCCACCTTCCGCATCTACGTCCCGGAAGACCACTGCGCTGTCCTCATCCGTAAGACCGGCGATCAGTTACCAGCAGGCCAGCTCGTCGCAACAGAACCGGGGCAGCGCGGGATCCAGGAAAAAGTGCTCGGCCCCGGTCGCCACTTCCGAAATCCCATCACATGGGACTGGGAAATCAAACCCCTCGTCGTCATACCTTCTGGTGATCCCGGAAGCTGGGAGTGGATTCATTCCCTCGATGCACGACGCAGAGATCAACTTCGCGCGGGCACGTTCAAATTCAAGGGTCAATTCCCAATGATCGGCATTGTGACCCGAAAAATAGGCCAGGAACTGCCATCCGGAGAGGTCATCGTCGAGCGAAAATCAAACTACAAGGGCATACTCAAGGAAGTGCTCACGCCCGGAACCTACAAAATCAACCCATACATGTACGCCATAGAACTGCACCCAGCCGTGGTCATCCCCGCAGGATTTGTCGGCGTCGTCACAAACCTCTTCGGCGACGCCTACTTCGGACTGCAACCCGAAGACACCACGCAGACAAACACGACGCCAGTCGACGACGCACCATCCAGCAGCGCAGATCTGGCATCTTCATCCACAAGTCACGCACGGGCGCTCGCTGAACCAGGGCGACGCGGAACCCTTCGAGATGTCCTCCAGCCGGGGATTTATTTCATCAACCCCAAAATCCAGAAGGTCACACTGATCGAGATCGGATACAACGAATTCTCACAAATCAAGGTCGATGAATCAAACAACCTCCGAATCTCGTTCCCATCCGACACAGGGTACAACATCCGCGTCGGCGTCACCGTCGTATGGGGGATTCAGCCCAAACACGCTGCAGACATCATCAACGAGTTCGGGAACATCGATCGCGTGATCGACAAAATCATCGAACCGCAAATTCGCTCCATCTGCCGCAACATCGGTTCAACCTACGCTGCCAGAGATTTCATCCAGGGTGAAAAACGCGAGATGTTCCAGAAAGACCTCACACAGGAGTTGCAACGCATCTGCGGCGAAAAAAATATCGAGGTCATCATCGCACTGGTCCGCGAAATCGAAGTCCACGCTCCTTCCGCAAGCACACAGGACGGAGAGGTCACAGATGACCTCAAACGCACCATCCAGCAAAGCTACATCGCAATCGAAAAACAACTCACAAACGACAAAAAACGCATCGCAGCAGCCGTCCGCGCACAACTCGAAGAGGAACGTAAAAAGGTCGACATCGCACGCGAAACCGTCCTGGCTGAGACGCGCGTCAAGGTCGCAAACATCATCGCCGAAGGTGAGAAAACCGCCGCAAGAACCGACGCCGAAGCAGGCCTCGAAGTCGCGACCATCCGACAGGAAGTCGCAGCCCTGATCGCCCAGCGTACCGAAATCCTGGGCAAAGCAACCGCCGACGTGGAAAAACTCAAAAAAGGTGCTGAAGCAAAGGGCTACGAAATGCTGGTCAACGCGCTCGGATCAGGAGAGGAATACAACCTCTACACATTCGCGCAAAACTTCAACCCCGAATCCATCCGCCTGTTCTTCGCCGGCGACGGAACATTCTGGACCGACCTGTCACGATTCGAGGAAGTAGGCGCCGCAAAAATTCTCCAGCCAACCCCAATGGCACCGACGGACACAACGCCATAAGTGCCAGACATGTGGCACTATGCGAGCCCCTGCACCACAACCTCTACCGACCGTGGGATCCCAGACGGGGGCGGCTGGGCTACATGCAAAGCTCCGCCGGATCGTTGTGACACATCGCCGCCAAAACTCTCACGCACCCGGACAAATCGTCCAACCGGGTGAGGCGTTTGCACTACCGCGTCTCAAACAGGTTCGACACCGAACCCAGAACGAACCCTTCGCCCTTACCCTGTGCAAATGTCCCGGCAATCCGTCCTGCCAGTCGCGAAAACGGAAGCGACTGCATCCAGACAGTCCCCGGCCCGGTAAGTGTCGCCAGAAAAATACCTTCACCGCCGAACATCATCGTCTTCAACCCGCCAGAACGCTCGATGTCGTAGTTCACCGATGGCTGAAGCGCGACCAGACAACCCGTGTCCATACGCAACCGCTCCCCGGGCGCTAGCTCCCGACGAACGATGGTCCCACCCGCGTGGACGAACGCAATCCCGTCGCCCTTGATCCGCTGCATGATAAAACCCTCACCACCGAACAGAGCAGCACCAATCTTGCGCTGAAACGCAATCCCAATCTCAATACCACGCGCAGCGCAAAGAAACGCCGCCTTCTGACACTGAATCTCACCACCCAGTTCATCGAGATGCAACGGTATAATTTTCCCAGGATAAGGAGCCGCAAACGCAACCTTTTCCTGCTGCGTACTCTCAGCCCCAAATGTCGTCAGAAAAAGGGACTCACCAGCAATCATACGCTTGCCCGCAGACGCCAGCTTCCCAAGAAATCCCGTCTCCTTCGATGCATCCCCAAACGACGTACTCATCTGGATCCCATTGGTCATATACATCATCGCACCAGCCTCAGCGATCACTACCTCCTCAGGATCGAGCGTGATTTCGACAAACTGCATCTCCTCACCATACACCTCATAATCGATCTCATCGGCAACACGCGAAGACGGCGGACGTGGCGGTGCACTATTCGATGCCCCACCAACTGCATTCGAAAGCACCGAAACCTGACGCGCCTTCATCCACTCACCAAAACCAGGACCATAAACCATCGCGTCCGCCCCACCGATCGACGGAAGCTCACGCGCCAGTTCGCTCAGTTCGACCGGTCCGGCCGTCTCGCCATTTCTAACAAAATACCATCCACCGTCAGATCCCATTGTTATGCTCCTACGCATTCAAGATATCACAGCCAAAGGGCTTGCCACAGCATTCCATACGGTGCAACATACGCAGTCTCTATTGGCTTGCAAGGAGGTAATGCCATGTTCAAACGAATCACGACTCAACTGTCAGTTCTTCTGATCGGCACTGGATGTCTCGCAGGATGCGGAAATACATCTGGTGTGCTCAACGCACTGGGCGTCATCCCGAAAGAAGTCACGCTCAAGCTCGTCAACGAAACACAATTTGAAGTAAAACCGTCGGTTTATGTCAGTGCGGTCAGAATCGAAGACCTCGGATTCACCAATCTTGGCGAAAACCTCGTAGGAATTGGGATCAATCGACAGTTTCTACCCAACATACAACCGGGAAGCACCCTGGACAGACGCTACGACTGCGACCTGTTTCGGGCAGTGATGGCCAAGGACGCCGAACTTATCACCGGTATCGGTTTCAGCCCGGACGACGACACAATCGTACTCTTCGATGGAGACGATTTCGAGTGCGGAGACACCGTCATCATTCGCTACAGCGGCGGGCTTGGATCGTTCGACGCCAGAATCAGCGCAGCACCGTTCCTCTCAACAGCGCTGATCGGCGCCCTTTCGGGCAGGTAAGCAGGCTTTCGGGCAGGTAAGCAGATAAGACGCCCTTGCGGGGAGGGGCGATGCGCGGTTGCGCGGCGACATGGGCGCAATCATGCGGGTGGCTCGACATCGCGTCGACACCACCACCCGCTTCCCTTACCAGACTGAAAAAACACCGCCAGGCCACACACCTGGCAACCTGTTACGGACCTCCAGCAGCACCCGTCCCACCACCACCGCCCACTTCCGGGACATCCACGGATTCGTCAATAAGCACATAAATCGACTGCACTTTATCGCCGAAAGACCCCATGGCTACGATGACCGCCGCAGAGATAATGCCAATCATGACAGCGTATTCAACCGCCGTCGGTCCGCCCTCATCTAACAAAAACAACCTGAGACTCGCCATCACTCGTTCCATGGGCTTTCTCCACCGATATACAACGCTTCCCTGCCATCCACGATGACAACCTACGATTCGCAATCCCAGCCATGCAAGTCATATAAACGCTTTATTGTCAATTATTTGAGCGTTGCCCATTATCGGATGATCGATCAGGTTATCGGACCTGACGAAACGCATTCAGAAAGAGGCGATCACGACCGCAAAGACCTGCGCGATCACGACCGCAAAAACGGACGCTGGCGACTGTTTCAAGCTGTCCGCGAAATTTCAATCTGTCCGCGGAATCCTACATTTTTCTGAATCCGCCGCTACACTGATGCGTACAACTCAGCGGGCGACCTCGGTTTGCCCATCCCGGGGCTTGGAGTCTCGGGACGCCTGACGAAGATTATCCGGATGCGCAACGACATGTTCGACGTATTTTGACATGTCTCGACATATTTCGACGGAAATCCGGACCTTTGGCGACACAGGCACGATGGAATGACTTGCTGGCAAGATGGGATAACTTGTGACACTTGGCGACGAACTTCTGAGACAGGGCAGGATCACTGAAGAGCAACTTGAATCTGCACGCTCACGCTGCAACAAGCCCAATGATCGTATCGAACGTGCTCTGGTCGATATGGGTTTCGCCTCAGAACGGGACGTCCTCGAAGCCATCGGTGCCCAGCTTGCAATTCCAATCATCGATTTAAGTACCATCGAAGTAGATGAAGACATACTGAAACTCGTCCCGCCCAAGGTGGTCCATCGCTACGGTCTTTTTCCGGTCGAGCGGGAAAACGGCACTTTGCGGGTGGCGACTGCCAACGCGTTCGATCTCTACGCCTTTGATGAATTGCGGATGCTGACGGGGCTTCGCGTCGAGCCGATGCTGGCGACAGAAGACGACATCGCCCGGGTCATCAAGCAATATTACGGGATCGGTGGTGAGACCATCGATGCCATGGTCGGCGACGATGTGGAGATTATCGGCGATGTGGATGAGGACGACAAAGACCTCATCGAGATGGCTCAGGAAGCCACCGTCGTCAAGCTCGTCAACGAGATTCTCCTCGAAGCGATCCGCGACCGTGCAAGCGACGTCCATATCGAACCGCACGAGTCCGGGCTGGAGATCCGCTACCGAATCGACGGTGTGCTGCAGACCGCCAATGTCCCACCCCAGATCAGTCAATTTCACTCAGCCATCGTCTCGCGTATCAAGATATTATCGAACCTGAACATCGCCGAGCATCGCCTCCCGCAGGATGGCGGGTTCAAAATCCGGGCCAACAACCGCGAAGTCGACCTCCGTGTAAGCATCATCCCGACGGTCTTTGGCGGGGCGGTCGTGATGCGAATTCTCGACAAATCCTCTGCCATGCTGGGGTTGGATGTCCTGGGGATGCGAGATCAGGCGCTGGAGGGGTTCAACAAGGTCATATCCCAGCCATTTGGCATTATTCTGGTCACGGGTCCGACCGGTTCCGGCAAAACGACGACGCTCTACTCCGCCTTAAACGCGATCAAGACCGATAAAATCAAGATTCTGACGATTGAGGATCCGGTCGAGTATCACCTGGATGGTATCCAGCAGATCAACATCAATGCGAAGATCGGTCTGACGTTTGCCTCCGGATTACGCTCCTTCCTGCGACACGATCCGGACGTGATCCTGGTCGGTGAGATTCGGGACCTGGAGACGGCTGAGGTGGCGATCAATGCGTCGCTGACCGGTCACGTTGTGTTCAGCACGTTGCATACGAACGATGCGGTGACTGCCAACACGCGATTGCTGGATATGGGCGTGGAACCCTTCCTGGTGAGCAGTTCGATTGGTGGTATTTTGGCACAACGCCTCGTGCGGAAGATATGCAAGGACTGCCGGGAAGCCTACGATCCCGATCCGTCGCAGTTGCCCTCAGATTTACAGCTTCAGCCGGGGGACAAGCTCTACCGCGGTACCGGGTGTCGAGAGTGTCGCCACAGTGGGTATCGGGGTCGATTCGGCATTTTCGAGCTGGTGATGATGGACGATGAGATGCGGGAAATTGTCGTCAGACGGGGGTCGGCGGGTGAGATGTTCAAGCTCGCCCGGCAGAAGGGTCTGAAAACGATGCGTGAGGACGGATTTATGAAGGCGCTTCGGGGGGACACCACGCTTGAAGAGATCGTCCGCGTGACGAAAATAACGTAGTCTGCAAGACAGGTGCTATTGACTTGCGAGGGCGTACCATTCGAAGCTGTCGCTGGCGGTGATGGTGCTTACGTCGATCGTGGCGTAGGTTGAGTCTACCGTGCCCGAAGATTCCAATGTATAGGACGTGGCTGCACTTGCTTTTCTGCCTTGCTGGAGAAGGTCACTGGCGGCGGAAATCGGAAACGCCAGTCCCAGTTTCGTGGTCGTTCCAGCGCTCACTGTTTGAAATGCTGCTGACTGAGCTGGTAAGATGATTTTTGTGACGGTTTTGAATGGTTTTACCCCCACGACGGTGCTTGTACCGCTCAATGTGATTTTGTCGGTAATCGGGTTATCGGCCCAGTCGGTTCCAATCACATAGACGTCCTGAGTCATCCCAGCCTGATTGCCTGTGACAGAGGTGACGCGGAATACGTCGGGATCGGTAATACCTGCAGTAATGCTCTGCTCAGAGGCATTCAAAATCGTGGCGCCAAGGATCGCAGTTGATGACGCAACAGCTACATTGATCGTTCGCTGTGTGGTGTCGCGTTGACGTTCCGCACTCTGGATCGGTCCGCGCCATTTCGAGCAACGCGTGCCACTCATCTTCAGAATACCTGTTCCATTGGTTGGATCTTCGCGTCTCAAATCCCAGACTTCGGTTTCCTTTTCATCGTCGCACTCTGTGATAATTTCACCACCGATCACGCGCACGACAGGGTCCAGATCGCTTCCGCCACCGGCGAAGACGCCGTATACGCTTTTTGCATTCGCACTGGCATTGAGCGTGCAATCCACGACGCGCGGGAAGGTGTCGGTATCGGACCGAACTGCTGTGGCGAAATGCGAGGAACTGGTCTGGCCGGTAGCGACGGCTGATATGCGACAACCGATGGCGAGGATGTCTGCGGGGGGTTCTGCAGGTCCGCCGCCGCTGAGTCGATCGAAGAACACGCCGGTCACCTGGTGCGGTACGGGTGCGGCTGCCAGCGAATTGTCTCCTACGATGTCGCAGTTCTGAAGTAGAAGGCGATCTCCCTTTAGAAGACGGACACCGGTTTCGCCGCCAAAGACCTGACAATCCATCAAGGTGATGTCATTGCATACGCCGTGTGTGGCGAACCCTTCAAAGTCGCGTGCTGTGATGCGTGTGTTCTGAACGAAGACATCGTCCGCGTTCTTTAGTTCGATTCCGGTATCCAGATCACTTGAAATGTCGCAGTTGAGAATGCGGATGTCGTTGGCGTCTTCTGCGTTAATTCCTTCCTGTCCGGTTCCATTTGCATCGATTGTGACTGCATCGATAATTATACCCGCGATGTCTGGTGTGCCGCCTTTGACGAGCTTAATGCCGTGTCCGTCCGTGGTCACGATTGTCAGGTTGTTGATGAGGTTTTTACGCGATGTCTCTGTACCGCTGGTAATCACGATACCATCCCCTGTGGACGGTGCGATGATGACCCCTTCCCTGTCGATTCCGACAAGGTCGATGTTCTCATCAAATTCGTTCAGCGTAATGTTCTCTGCGTAGGTTCCGGAGTGAATCAGTACAGTCCCCCTGAAGCCGATGGCGCCAAAGGCGTTAATTGCGGCCTGTATTGTTGTGAAATCCGCGCTTCCGGAAGGATCAACGGTCTTTGTGCGTGAAAAGCTATGCTGAGCGTGTGCGAAGCCGACAAAGGTGAGCGTAATCATTGCGACCGATATTCTGTGTGAAATTTTTCCGGACATGCCCTGTTCTCCTTCCGTGGAAGGTATTGGCGTCGCCATCTCAATGACGCGACCTCGACCTTGTACGCACAATTGTAGATTGGGGGGGGGGGAGTCCAATAAAAAATCAAAAAATTATTAGATGTTGTTCTTGGAGATTTGTTGTGGGGTTTGATATGATTGCCCGTGTCACTGTTGCGTTTCAGTTTTCGATGGGGATTGCGGCTGTTTATACCGGGTACTGTATTGCTCGGGGCGACGTTTTCTTTCATTGCGGCGGGTGAAACCCGCCCTACAGCTCTGCGGAGCACATCACTATGACGACTATCAACACTATGCAATCGCGCCTTCGATCAATGAGATCGATTCTTGTATTCGTTCTGGTCGCGCCGGCGATGGGGCAAATTCCCGTGTCGTTGACGATCGACGGTTTGTCGGCTGTTCCGGAAGACAGCGACGCCGACTACATCGCAACTGCCTTGTTTGACAATGGACAGTCGTTCGAGGTGACGTTGCAGAGCAACTGGTCTGTAGACCCGGACACCTCCGCTTCAGTCGATCAGTTCGGGCGATTGACCACCGGGATGGTTTTCAAAGACCAACTGATCGTATTGAGTGCGAGCTTCACTTCCGGCGATGTTACCGTGGACGATGCACTTGACGTGACCATTATTGACGTTCCAACAGACGACGGTGTTGATCCCTGGCCGTTTTGGGGACGAACCACGACACGCATTGCGCGCACATCGACCATGGGTCCCAGGACACCACGGATCGACTGGTCCCTCCTGATCAGCGATTTCCCATCCGAAGTAATTCTGGAAGCGAGTCCCGTCATGGATGCTCATGGGCGTATATTTGTGGGAACGGCGGATGGCATGACAGGAGTCGATACTTCTACACAGGAAATTCTATGGATGGAGACCGATGGTGACATACCACGCGGTGCTGCTATATGGGATGGTCGCGTGGTGTGGGGAGATGTTCCACCTTTTGCCAAATTGTATTGCCATGGTGCGGAGTTAGGCGAGGAACTCTGGACGTTCCAGTCTCCCATTGGGTTTCACAACGAAGTCCCGGTTATTGACCCGAATGGCGTCGTATACAATCCCGATGCATTTGGGACCATGTACGCGCGTCTGATGGAGGATGGAAGCGAGGTGTGGACCGAACAAGTTGGTGGTCTTGTCATTGACGCGCCAAGCCTCGATTGGCCCCTGCTGTTGACGTCCGCCGGTGGCCCAGGCGGACGGAGACTAAAAGGTCTGGATCCGTTTACTCATGAAGAAATTTGGAGTTTTCCTACGGAACGCGAAATTTACGGAACCCCTGTGATCTACGATGGTCACGTTTATGTCGGGTCCCAAGATCGATACCTTTACTCGATTGACGCTGAGACTGGCGAAGAGGAATGGCGATTCTGGTGTGAGCAACTGAACCGTGGGACTGTGGCTGTTGGTCACGATGGGACGATTTATACTGCGACTGCAGGGAATGAAGGCATTTTATTCGCGGTATCGCCCGAGGGTAAGGAGATATGGCGGTTCAATGCAATGGGGAATATCTTTAATGCACCCATTGTGGGTGGTGACGGGACGATTTACTTTTGCTCGCAGTGGCCGCCGTTTTTTGGATGGGTGCAGGCTGTTCGGACGGATGGGACCGAGCTATGGACGATGCCGATGAAGCAACAGGTTACCGCGTCGCCTATGCTTGCACCGGATGGTACGCTGTATGTAAGTTCACGCGATAATAAGCTGTACGCGTTTCGCGACCCTGTGGGTGATCTGGATTTCGACGGGGATATTGACTTAACCTACTTCGCACAGTTCAACGACTGTCTGACAGGTCCGCGACTTTGGGGAGAAGCAGCCAAGACCACGCCCGGTTGCGAACTGCTCGATTTCGATCGCGACTGGGACGTGGACCTCACAGATATGGGTCTGTTTCAACAAGCCTTCACCGTCCCATAACGATCCAGGGAACACTGACGGACACGTCGCCACCCGCATACCAGTGGCGCGACGCTCATTGAAGTGACACTTCAGGACACATCAGTCTCCCAGCCTTCCGTTTTGGAGTGCAATTTTTGAGCTTCAGAGGTGTATAATTCTTCGAGGTGGGCTGCTGTGCTGCGCGCATTCTGGCCACCCTGATTGACGTAAGTTGTTGGCAGGAATAGAGTAACGTCAAGAAAACGAACACGGATTTTACGATAGGCGATCACCATTGCCCACCTATGCATACAAAGCGGTCGAGGAGAGCGGAGCCCACGTCAGGGGGGCGTTGACGGCTGAGAACCGTCAAGTCGCGCTGAATCTGCTTCGAGAGCGATCACTTTTCCCGGTGGACGTCCGTGAAGACGCACAGAAGACGGTGACGGGGCATCGCAGGGGGATCAAGCAGCGCCATCTTGCGACGTTTTACCAGCAATTATCGGACCTTCTCCGAGCGGGCGTTCCGATGCTTCGTGCCTTGGACGTGTTGAGTACTCAGGATGGGGCTCCGCCGGCGTTGCTTCAAGTGCTGAAGGAGGTGCGTGAAGAGGTGGTGGGTGGTGCGACGCTTGCGGATTGCATGATAAAGCACACTCACATTTTCACAGAGCTGCATTGCTCGATGATCCGTGCGGGTGAGCATGGTGGTTTTCTGGAAGATGCGTTGGCGCGGTTGGCGATTTTTTCTGAGAAGCAGGATGAGCTTCGCGGAAAGCTGACCGGAGCCATGATCTATCCGGCTGTGCTTGCATTTCTAGGCCTCGCGGTTGTCATCTTCATTATGGCGTTTGTCGTACCCAAGTTGCGGGATCACCTGAAGGTAGAGAATTACAATTTCATGACGCATGTCGTCTTTGGCGGGTGCGACATTTTATTGACCCAGTACGGATACATCATCGCATTCATCATCGTGGCGATCGTTGGCATTCGGATGGCCCGCCGCAGTGAGGCGGGGCAGCGGTTTTTAGAGATCGCAAAATTGAAAGCGCCCATCGTTGGCAATCTGATCACGATGGTGGCGGTGAGTCGTTTTTGCCGTATCCTCGGGACGCTGTTGCAGAATGGCGTGCCGATCCTGCAGTCGCTTGATATCGCAAAAGACTCCGCCGGTAACCGCGTCCTTTCCGAGCATATTGCAAACGCGACCGAGAATGTGCGTCGCGGAGAGACGCTTTCGGTTCCTCTGGGTGAGAGCGGTTTTTTTCCGGGCGACATATTGAGCATGATTGCGGTGGCTGAGGAGAGCAACAATCTGGAAAACGTACTCGTTCAGATCGCCGAGACGCATGAAACGCGTACTGCTCGGATGATTGATATGTCGGTTCGCATTGTGGAACCCGCCCTGCTGGTTGGTATGGCGCTCGCCGTCGGTGCGATCGCGTTTGCATTGCTGCTGCCGATCCTGACAATGGGTTCGAGCAATGGATGATGAATTAACTGTTCATTTGCACGGTGTTTTGTATCCAGACCGTGTCCCTGAAGGCGACCCGTGCGGGAAATCCGGAGGGAGTGGTTTCTATGGTGTCCGCCCCCTGACGGTCACAGCCTGAGTCACAATGGAGTCATTGCGAAGTAATACGATTTTTGATGTCACTATATTATTGAGGAGTAGACAACGATGAGAAACAGAACACAACGAGACTCGTTCGCTCGACGCAGAACGATGGGCAGAAGGAGTCTTCTGAGCCGTAAGGGTTTTACTTTGATCGAGGTGCTGATGGTGACCGCCATTCTGGCGTTGCTGGCTGCCTTCGCGGTTCCAGCGCTGCTGAACCAGGGTTTGACCGCTCAAAATCAGCTTTGTCAGGCGGCTGTCGGTCGAAACGGTGTCATCGCCAAGCAGCTCAAGCAATATCGCTTCGACGTGGGTCGGTTCCCTGATACGGATGAAGGGTTGCAGGCGTTGTATGAGATCCCAGACAGCGTGGACGAGGAAAGCGGCAAGTGGAAGGGTCCATACATGGAAGGCTCGCTGGAAGAGCTGCAGGATCCCTGGAAGAATCCGTTTGAATACCGCTCACCGGGTGAGTACAACGAAAAGAGCTTTGACATCTGGAGCGTCGGTCCGGATGGTGAAGATGGAACCGATGACGATGTCACGAACTGGACAGAACGCTAAAAACGGTTTTTCAGTGGCGAAAGGTTTCCAGTGTTCATCTGGCGATGTTGCTCAGCCGCCCCTGGCTGTGTGTCTTTCAAGGCTGAGCACGATACCAGCGATCCAGGCAAACGTCCCCAGCCGAGGGCGGCTGGGCTACATCGAGGGTGGCTGGGGGATTATGTGGTGAAGGGCCAATGCGCAGGCGAAACCTTTTACATCACGGTTACACGCTGATCGAAATTGTGCTGGTGGTGACACTGATGCTGATCGTCGTGACGCTCGCCATGCCGAATCTCATCCGTGACATCGAGGGGCGACGACTACCAGAGTCTGCACGTCAGATCCGGGCGATGCTGACGCTGGTTCGGGCGAACGCCATGTATGACGGAAAACGATACCGCATCCGCTTCCCGCTGGAAGACGAGCAGGACAGCGAAGGAGACAGTCTTCAGCTACTGATCGAGCGCGAGGACGAACCCTTCAAGGAACCGGGCGTCTTCAATCTTGTGGAGGAATCATGGGCGCAGGGTGAGACATTGCTGCGGGATGTCCGATGCGTGCAGGTGCGACTCGGACGCCCGACGATCGAAAATCTGGAAGACCGGTTCGTCGCCGACGAGGTCGATGAGCGGTTTCAGATGCTGATGGACGAATTCGACGAAGACTTACCACCCATCGTGATCGAAACGGATGGAACAAGCGAATGGGCAGTGCTGCTTGTCACCGATGCTCCACCCGAAATCGATAATGAGGAAATGGCGGAATATGATCGCATCGAGGTGATCCTCGACGGTCTGACCGGGCTGATCTGGTTGCAGCGTCCGTTTTATGAAGACGAAATCGTCATGTTCAAGGAGAACGATTGGCCACCGGTGTTGCGAAAGGACTTTCTGCGCAAAGCCCCTCTGACCGAAGAAGACGTTCTCGAAATTTCAGAGACCCGGGTGCGACGATGAAAACATCAGGACAGGTCATGATGAAAGCGAGGCGAGGTGGATACCTCCTGCTCGAAGTGGTCCTCTCGCTGACGCTGCTGCTGATGGGGTTGACCTATATCGGCGGGCAGGTCCAGAAGACGGATGAGGCTGCTCGGGAAAGTGTCGATCTGACGCGCATCCTCATGCTGACAGAGTCGAAGCTGGCGGAACTGGATACCGGGCTGGTCCCATTTGAAGACGCAGCCGACAACGAAATCGAGGGTGATTTTTCGCTGCGTTTTCCAGATTATGGGTGGCAGATTCGGGTCGATGAGACAGCCACCGAGAAGCTGCGGGCAATTCGCCTCGACATCCTCTACGCCGTTCGGGACAACCTCGAATCCGAGTTCGTCTTTCGCGATGCAGAGATCGTGCATACGGTCTATACGATGCGGGCAGAACCGACGACAGTCGACCTGAAAGCAGACTTTGGCATTACCGAAGACGCCCTGAAACAGCTTTCCGAAACGATTCCGATCGAGGGGTTTGATCCTTCCGCTTTCGATGTGTCGATGTTCCAGTCGCTCGACCCGGAGGATTTGCTGGCAATTCTTCCCTCCCTGTTACAAATGTTTGGATTGACGTCCGACGAGGCGCGAAATCTGCTGCCTCCCGAATTCCGAGACCTCCTGGACCAGGCAGAGGCCTCTGGCGAGATGCCCGATTCCGGGAGCGGTTCGTCAGGTCAGAATGGTGCAGGGGGGCGGTCGCCAGCTGGTGGTCAGCCCGCAGGAGGTCAGCCCTCCGGCGGATTGGGAACGGAATCGGACAATCTGTCGCCGGAGGAACGGGAAATGCTCCGTGAACTGGAGCAGGATCTGGGCCCTGCTGTCGGAGGCGGAAATACGGGCGGCGGACGCAACAGTGGTGGGCGTCGTGGTGACAATCGTCCCGGTCGGGGTGGTCGCGGGAGGCCGTGATGATGCACGCACTGCGACAGACAGGGTATGGGCGAAACCGGGGACATGGGCAAGGTCGCCGGCCGGGCCTGACGCTCCTGGAGGTCATATTGGCCATCGGCATCATCGTCCCGGTCATGGGGTTGCTGCTCCTGTTTTACTCATCATCGCTGGAATCGCGCGACGAGAGTGCCCGGCGGATTCGTGACGTGCAGCTGGCCCGCGTGATTGTCAATCGCATCGCTCAGGAAATCCGACAGGCTACGGGGTTTGCACAGGGGTATGGAACGGGCATTTACGGGACGCAATACGAGATCTCGATCAACACCGTGGTGATCCCGGACAAAGCACTGGTGGAACGACGGGGAATACGACAGGCAGCGATACCCGGTCAGTTCGATTTGCGGCAAATTGACTATTACATCGCCTGGGACGACGTCAATACGGACGAAAATGGTGATCCGCGATCGCTCGGGCTGACGCGTCGCGAACGGCGGACGTTCAATCAGATCGCGCCGATTCCGGAAGATGGCAGCGATGCACCTGGAACAGGCGACGCGACCGGTGCGGGGGATTCTGAGAATACCTCGGGACGAGGCGGTGAAGTGGCGGGCGGCGAAGTGGCAGGTGGCGAAGTGGCGGGCGGTGACGGCGGCACGCCCTTCGATCCGACGGGTGACAGCGATCCCTTCGATGATGGTTTTGACGAGGAACTCAGCGATGCCGAGCAGCTGGGCGCCAAACGCGAGCTGTACGCACCGGAGCTGAAATTCATCGAGTTTTTCTACCATGACGGAAACCGCTGGTGGGACAGTTGGGAGCTGAAAGACGGAAATACACTTCCGCAGATGGTGATGATCACAGTAGGGTATATACCCGAGCTTCCGGACGATCTGAACATTGAGATCATGAAGGACATTCTCGAAGATTAGAATGACATCGTACCACTGCCGGAGGATCGTTATATGGTGGTGGTGCGAATTCCCCAGGCAGACTCGTTTTTCGGCTCTCGGGTGCAGCGTGAAGTATCGTCCTTCGCCGACATGGAGGACGCCAGATGATGCGACCCGCCATGACACGTCCAGCAAGCAAAACACATCGAGCAAGCATGGCACGTCGAACACACATGATACCGCGCACAGGCATGACACCGCGCACAGGCATGACACTCCACTACGGGAATGTACACCAATCGCTTCGCCACGGGGATGTACGCCAGCGCGGGATGATTCTGCCGCTGATTTTGCTGATTCTGGTCCTGCTCGGGTTGCTGGCTGCGGGTTCGGGGTTCTACGTCCACGCCGATCTGCGTGCGACGCAGTCGGGTGCGTTAAAGCTGCAGACGCGGCTTGCGGCTGAAGCTGGTCTGCAGAAAGTGATGCTGCTTCTTCGCACAGAGTCCGATAATATCAATGCCTGGTATCATAATCCTGAGGAGTTTCATCGGATCATCGTATACAGCGAGATTGGCGGGCTTGAGGCTTTGGGTCGTCAGGATGAGTATGAGGACACCGAGGTTGGGAATGTGTTTCGTTTCAGCGTGGTGGCCGACGATCCGCTGGATGATGAGATGCTGGTACGGTTTGGTGTGACAGATGAATCTTCAAAGCTGAACATTAATGTGGCATCGCGGGAGCAGATTGGCCGCCTGATTGCTCAGTTTGCGACCAGGGAGATGAATGTCGACGCGTTGGCAGATGCTTTGATCGACTGGCGTGATTCCGACAAGACGCCCGGGCAGTTTGGGGCTGAGGATGCGTACTATTCGCAGCTCGATCCGCCATATGCGGTCAAAAACGCTGATTTTGATACGGTCGAGGAATTGCTGCTGGTTCGCGGATTTACGGGAGAATTGCTCTACGGTGAGGATTATGACCGAAATGGGCTTTTCAGTCCGAATGAGGATGATGGAGACGAGACCTTTCCGCCGGATGATGGGGATGGGGTGCTGAATCGGGGATTATTACCCTATATCACGGTCTGGTCGCGTGATGTGAACAGTGCGTCCGACAACAGTGCTCGTGTGTATCTTTACAATGAGCAGTCGGTTGTGCTTCAGCAGGTGTCGGAATTTGTAGACGACTCTGCAAAGCTGAACTTTATTTCTGAGGCATCGGTATCTCAGCCACGGTTGAATTCCCCGGCTGAGCTGCTGAATCCGCTCACGCGTGCGGAGGGCGAACCGCTGCCGTCTCCGATGACGGAATCTGATCTGCCGTGGATCATGGATCGCATCACGGTGACTGCGGAACCGGAGGCGGTCGGGCTGATTAATGTGAATACTGCCCCTCCGCCGGTGTTGCGTACGCTGGTCGGGCTGACGGAGGATGATGCGATGGCGATCGTGGTAGCCCGGGCAGAGCTGGATGACGAGGCGAAAATGACGACTGCCTGGCTGACGTCTGTGATTGGTGCTGCGAAATTTGGTGCGATTGCGAACAAGGTGACAGCCCGTGCGACGCGATTTCACGTTGAGGTCATTGGCTTCGCGGACCACCTTGGTACGATGACGCGGTTGGAGGCGATTCTTGAGATGCGTGGTCCGATCGCCCAGATTATTTATCTTCGCGATCTGACGACGCTGGGGACGAATTTCCCCATTCGATTCGCCGAGGGTGATGCGCAGCTGGAAGGGTATAACAATTGAGTTTCGTTTTTGCTTCATTGCGGCGGGTGGACACCACTCTGCGATTTTTGAGTCATTTTGCTGAGGACTGCACTGGCGGACAAGCCGCCAGTGGCGCCCATCGGGTCGCATCCGGCGGTTCGCACTCATCGGTTCGCACCCATCGGTTCGCTTCCGACGGTTCGCATCCGGCGTGTGTTGCCCGGCGTGTGGTATCTGCCCTACAGCTATAGCAAGGTTATATGAGTAATAAAGCACACCTGACAATTGACTGGGACGCTCGGACGCTGCGGATCGTGCATGCCTTCATCGGTCGTGTTACGAAGATCGATCAGGTTCTCAGCGTGCCATTTCCATCGGATTTGCAGCGGGATGACGCTGAAGCGATGGGCGGGTTTATCAAGCAGGTGCTGAGCAAGGCGAATATTGGTACGAAACGGGCGCTGGTGGACATCCCGCGCGATCAGGCGAATTTTTATACGCTGAAGCTTCCGAACGCTCCGATCGGCGAGCTTGCGGGGATGGTGGCGTTTCAGATTCCCAAGGAGCTACCCTACGCGGTGGATCAGGCTGTCGTAGATTTTGCGGTCCCGCGTACACCGGAAGATGGGTTGAACGATGTTCTGGTGGCTGCTGTGCGGAACGAGGTGCTTGATCAGTATGTGCGGATTTTCGAGTACGCGGGTCTGAAGCTTGTGCGGGTTGGGTTGCGTCCCAATGCCAATCAATTTGCGGTGAACGAACTGTTGAAAGTGACGCCGCACGAGCAGGTGTTGTTTGTTGATGTCGGGCCTGCGACCACCGAGATCAGTGTGATTCGCAATGGTCAGCTTGTCTTTTCGCGTGCTGCGGACGTGGCTATTCCTGCGTCGCTGGACGATGCTCCGAGCAGTGCGGAAATGCATGTGGATGGTGGTGACCGTCCGACCGATACGGGCGATCTACCGACTGATTCAGAAGATTCGGGCATTTCGATTGTCCGTTCGTTGCCGTCCTCGTCGACGCTGAAATCTATCGTGCGCGAGTTGATGATCGAGGTAACCCGGTCGATTGAGGCATATCGTACCGGTGAGCCTGGTTTCACGATGGACCATGCTGTGATCGGTGGGAGTTGCGACATTGAGGAGTCGCTCTCTGAGGCGATTCAGAGTCGCTACAATGTATCCGCTCAGCCCTATAATCCCGCGACCTGTTTTGGATGGGATGCTGATCGTGGGGCGGCGGCGGGTGCGTTTGCTGCTCCGCTGGGGCTGGCGTTGACGGAATCTGCTGATGCTGGTCTTCGGTTTGACTTTCTTCACCCCAAGAAGTCGGTGAGTCGTGCTCAGTTGCAGATGAAGAAGGCGCCGATCGCGATCGGATGTGCGGTGCTGGCGGTGCTGGTTCTGGGGGGTATCTATTTCAATTTCGTTCGTCCGCAGTATATCGAGCGTGACCGTCTCCTTGTTGAGAAGCGGGCGCTCAAAAAGCTTCTGAAGGGTCAGGAGGAGTTCAAGAATCTTGTGGAGATTGTTCGGAGGCATGAGGCTGACCATATTGTCTGGATTGACGAGTTGCGTGATTCCCTGACGTTGATACCTGACAGTGAGCGTATTGTGCTCGACAGTTTGTCGCTATCGGGGAAGACTCGGGCCATTAAATTCGGGTTCAAGGCTGCCGACAGCAAGACGAACCATGAAGTGGTGAAGACATTGAACGATTTCCGGATATCGGGTGAGGAATCGCCCCGGTTTCATGCGGTGTCCGGTGCGACGAGCATCGCCAAAGACGCCAAGGACGGCAAGCCTGCGAAATACACGCATCAGGGAAGTATGACGATTCGGATCGAGAAGCGCAAGCCTCACCTGAAAACGGTGGACGCTGTTGATGCTGTGGCTGGCAGGAAGAGTCGCGAAGCTGGGAAAAAGACCAGTGTGACTGGTAAGAATAAGTCCGGTTCTGGTGGTAAAGCGGTGTCCGGACGGTCGGGTGGGTCCAGGAAAGGTTCCAACTCCAAGAGGAAGGGATCGGTCCGCTGATGAATCCACGCGAGAAGCGCATGGCGACGATACTGGGGATTGTGGGCGGTTTTTTTGTCGCGTACCAGTTTGTCTGGCCTATGGTCAACGATCGGTTGTTTGGCATGTCTGACACGATCGAGAAGCTGCATGATGGCATCGCCGATCTGGAAGACGAGCTTGAAGAGGTCGACGCGTATCGCGACAGTTATCGGGATTTTGTCGCACGGACGGGAAGTACGGACGCAGAAGAGGTCAAGAGCACGATGCATGCGCGTCTGATCGAGATGATCGAGAAGGCGCATCTGAAGAATCATTCCGTGTCGCCGAAGCGGACCAGCGATCTTCGCCCGCCGCGAAAGATGAGGCTTAAAAAAGAGACCAAGATCAAACTGGTGCGATTTTCCATCAGTGCCAATGGATCTCTCTCCAACATTGTCGCGTTTCTGAAGGATTTTTACGAGCTACCGTATATTGCGTACATCACCGACATATCGATCGATCCTCCGACCAGACGTATGAAGGAGCGGAACAGGACTGATTCGCGGTTGACGCTTTCAGTTGAGACGGTTGTGTTGCCGGCGTACGACCCGGAGGTGAGTGAGGTGAATCCTGCACTGCTTGTGCAGCCTGCGCGTGTCATCAAGCACCGTGAGCAGGACTACGGGTTCATCGCCGCACGGAAACCCTTCGACGAGTATATCCCTCCGCCGCCTGAATTATGGGCGTGCTGTACGGGGGCTGGCCAGTGTCAGCAGCGTACCGAAGCGCAGTGTCAGTCGAGGCGCGGATCGTTCTTTGGCGGACAGACGTGCAGTGAGCTTCGTGGTCAGGAGGAAGCGTGTACGCCGCCGGTTGCATGCTGTGTGGATGACGCGTGCGTTGAGATTTCCATGGCGGAATGCACGGCACGCGGTGGTGAGGTGAAGGTCGGTCGGTCTTCGTGCCAGAATGTCAAATGCAAGCCCGATCCACCGCCCGTCGCACAAGCACAACCTCCACCACCACCGCCCAAAGAGATTGATCCCGGCGACCCCGATCGCGATAAGAAGATTATCCAGATGACACTCCAATATGGTACGGAGGAGCAACGGATTCGCGAGCTGGTCGTCGTCAACGCACAGTCTCAGGCGAAGGAGTATGTGGCCAGCGGCGGTGAGCTTGATGGTGGCGAGGTGCTTCTGGTTCATGCACGGGGCGCTGTGACGCGGCGTGCGGATGGCAAGTATCGGATCTACCCGATCGGGTATCGATTGGCAGATTGCGTTCTTTATGAACAGGCGATGGAACTGCAACCAGAGGTTTTCTTCACATTTCAGCCACTCAAGAAGAAGCTCGACGAGGAAGCACTGCATGCTGC
>JAJRYY010000051.1 GCA_024275565.1 Planctomycetota bacterium | reverse complement strand
ACTCGTTCCAGTGCTGCGTCGTGTCGTGCTTATACTGGTACGACATCGGCTCCGGGCGATTGAGGTAGGCGTTGCCGATCTCGACCAGTGGAATCGACTCTTCCGGCTTCCTGAACTTATGGAGCCGATCAAGCGGCAACCCGGTTCGCTCGGCCGCAAGGTGTGGATTCTCTCGGATCGCTCGACTCACAATCGTCCAGAAATCCGCCGAGAGAATCATCGCGTCGTAGGCCTCGAACGGAACATCGACATACAGGTGGGGCTTGCCCTTCTGAAACTCCTTGCCCTTGAACCACCCGGCAGGGCGTTCCGCACCAAGAGAGACATAATCCTTGTGCTGCTTGGCCTGCCACTCTCGGAAGCGCACAAGCGCTGCATCAAAGTCAGTGCCGAAATACTCGCGGGGCTTGGAGTAGGTCGCGTAGTAGCGTCGGTCAGATTTGCGGCTCAGCCCGGAGATTTCCTTGCCGTCGCGGCCAACGACAAACACGGGCGGACGGCCTCGACCACGCTTGGGAGGCGGGATTTCGGGCTTGTGCGTAGCCATTCAGGCAGCGTAATAAATGTCGGTATAAATGTCAAACCACGCCTGCTGGGCTAGGAATGCACTGGGCGATACAGGGCTCGAACCTGTGACCTCACGGGTGTGATCCGTGCGCTCTGGCCAACTGAGCTAATCGCCCGAAACAACCGGGCCCGCCATCATAACGTCTGGAGATGCAGAGGCAAGCGTCGGAAATGATCGGGATTCGGAGAGGGGCCGTGACAGTATCGGCGGCGTTTTTGGGGTAATTAGGCGTGCGAGGTCGGCCATGGAAGGCTGGCCGGTGCGTTTCGAGAATGGATTCTTGGAGGAAACCCAAGCATGGCGTCGCGAAGCACACGTCAGGAAGCGTATGGTGGTTCATACGACGGACGCAGCGAGATATGCAAGTGAAGTGTCTTCTTTCATCAACCCTTTCCTCAACCCTCTCATCAGCCCTTTCATCAACACTTTTGTTAACCCTTTCCTCAGTCCTCTCATGTACCCCTTTCATGCACCCTTTCGTTAACCCTTAAATTGACCTGGGCGCTCATGCTGTCGTTCCCTTCGCACGATCCTTTCGTTAACCCTTAAATTGACCCTTGTATTTGCCCTGAATTGAACTCCTGCGCGCTACTGGGCATTCTGCTAGTGGGGCATTCTGAAGGTTCTGCGGCGGATGACTACGCGTTTCAGGGCGTCGTAGGTGAGGTCTGCCATGGTGGTCATCTGGTGGCGTTTTTTGACGTAGTCGATGGCGTTTGTGGCGATGCGCTGTGCGAAGGCGTGGTCAAGGAGGAGGGATTCGATGGCCTTTGCGAGGGCGGTCGGGGTGCGGTCTGAGCAAACGACGGCTGTTTCGTCGTTGTGGAGGAAGTCGGCTGCTCCTCCGTCGAAGGCGACGATTGGCGTTCCGCTGGCCATCGCCTGCAAGGGGCGTGCTGAGATGTCTTCTTCGCCGGGGGCGATGACGAACACGTCGGAACCGCGAAGGATGTCGGCGATTTTGGCGGTGGCATGGGAGAAGGACACATAAGAAGCGAGGTCGCGTTCTCGGACGATTTTTCGGAGGTGTGCCTCTTCCGGGCCTTCGTTCAGCAGGAACAGTAGAAATGCGTGGGATCGGTCACGGAGGATTGCGGTCGCTTCAATGAGCATCGCAACGCCCCGATTGGTTTCCAGGCGTGCGTTGCAAACGATGGCGGGCAGATTGTCTTCCTGGAAGCAGGTCAATCGCTCGCCGCGCAGAACACCGGGGCGGACCAGTGCGATGCTGTCTGTGGATCGAAACATATCTGAGTTCGGGAATGCGTCTGATTGCCCGACAGCCTCAGCGAGTCGGTCGCTGGCTGCGATGACACAGCCCAGGCGTTCGTTGTGGAGAAGGTGCAGCGATTCAATGTCCTTGTAGGACGTGAATTGAGCGGCGAGGTCCACCTCCAGTTGTTCCGCGAGATCAGAAGCCAGCTCGAAAACGCCGCCGCCGATCGCGTAGATGATGTCCGGGGGTGTTGATATGAGGAATTCCTGGATTCTGCGGGTGCGTGATCGCCGGAGTGGCCACTGCAGGGGTGGGTGTGCGTGGACCTGTACGGGGCCGAGGGATCCGAGTGTTTCTGCAATGCCGGTGGATTCTTCGGAGATGACGCGAAGTTTGATGCTGTGGTCGATCAGGCCGACGCAGAGGTGTCGCAGGACGGGGCGTAGTCGCTCGGATGCGTCGTTGTCGATGCAGATCGCGACGTCGAGGGGTTGGGATTCGGTGGTCGAAACCTCTGGTGACGCGTCATCGTTGGCGTTGGTTGGCGTGTCGGACATGGGGTAACAAGTATCCTTTTCAGTGGTGGTGTCAACTGTGGCAGGGATGCTGGTCATGGGCACGGGGTTGATGGAGGTCTTGAGAATTGCCAGATACAGGGTGGAGGCGTATGCTCACAGGTGATCTCGATACTGAATATATAAGGTGGCGATACGATTGTGAATATCATTCGGGGACTCAATGCTGCAACGCCGAAGCTGGGTAAATCTGTCCTGTTGATCGGTAATTTCGATGGTGTGCATCGCGGGCATCAGCAGCTTCTGGCGCAGGGTGCGATGTTTGCGGCCGATCGGAAAGTTCCGCTCGTGGTGCTGACGTTTGATCCGCACCCGTTGGCGCTGTTGCGTCCGGACCGTGCACCGGGGAAGGTGATGCGCCTGTCGGATCGGCTGGATGTGCTCGCTCAGCATGATGTGGATGTGACGGTGGTTGCGGAGTCGTCGCCGGAGCTGTTGGGGATGGAGGCTGAGGCGTTTATTGAGCTGGTGGTTGAGACGTTTCAGCCGACGCACATCGTGGAGGGTTCGACCTTTGGATTTGGGAAGGGGCGTCGCGGGACGGCTGATATGCTGCGAACGCTCGGTGAGCGGTTTGGGTATGAGGCGTGCATCATCGACCCGGTGCGGATGCAGATTGGCGATCGTGAGATTTTGCCGGTGTCGAGTTCTGTGGTTCGCGGATTGCTTGCTGAGGGGAAGGTGCATCGTGCGACGCTGTGTCTTGGGCGGCCGTTCACGCTGTGGGGGAAGGTGGTTTCGGGTGCGGGTCGGGGTACGGGGATTGGGTTTCCGACGGCGAATGTGGGCGAGATCGAGCAGTTGATTCCGGGGGATGGGGTGTATGCGGGGGCGGTGCGCGTGGGAGATCAGAAGTGTCTGGCTGGTATCAGCATCGGGACGAATCCGACGTTCGGTGGTGATGGTGATCGTGTGGTTGAGGCGCATCTGCTGGATTTCGAGGACGATGTGTATGGTCGGACGATCGGTATAGAATTTGGGGCGTGGATACGGTCGCAGCGAAAATTCGCGTCCGCCGATGAGCTGACGGTGCAGATTGCTTCGGATATTGCGGCTGTCCGTGCTCAGGGTGAGGCGTCGGAATCGATCCCGTTTCGGCGGCGATCGTCGGAATCAGGGGTGTGGCGTCTTGATGATGCGGGGGTGGATGATGACGATGGAAAAGCGGAGGGGCAGGGATGAGGATTGATCGGGATCGCTTTCGCAGTGTGGGCGAAATGGTGACGGGCTGGGGGCGATGTCTGCTTTTGACGCACGAACGTCCGGATGGTGACGCGCTGGGGTCGGTGGTGGCGATGCGTCGGATGTTGCAGGGGCGAGGTGTGGATGCTCGGGTTGCGCTGTTTGATGATGTTCCGCCTCGGTATGCGTTCGTGGTGGATGGTGAAGATCTGGGCGTGTGGGGGGATGATGCGGGGACGCTGGATGGTGTCATTGTGATGGATACCTGTTCGTACAATCAGTTGTCGCCAGCCGCGGCGTGGTTGCGCGAGTGCGGTGTTCCGATCGTCGCGATGGATCATCATGTGACGCGTGACGATCTGGCGACTGAGTTGCTCGTGGATGAGTCTGCCTCGGCTGCTTGCGTGATTTTGTATGAATGGTCGGGTGCGTGTGAGTGGTCGCTGGATGCGAAGGCGCGGGAGGCGTTGTTTGTGGGGATCGCGACGGATACGGGGTGGTTTCGACATTCCAATACCGATGCGTTGACGCTTTCGATCGCTTCGGAACTGGTGGATGCGGGTGTGGATGCGAGCGAGGTGTATCGGCGGTTGTATCTGTCGGATTCTGCCGCCCGGGTACGATTGTTCGCGCGTGTGATGAGCGGTATGGAACTGCATCTGGAAGATCGTCTGGCGATGCTATGCGTGATGGATGACGATTATCGCGCATGCGGCGCGATCCCAGCCGACACCGAAGATCTTGTGAACGAACCGCTGAAAATTGCGTGCGTGGATGTTTCGGTGCAGCTTGCGGAGTCGTCGGGTGGGATTGTGAAGATGAGTTTTCGTGCGAAGGGGGATGTGAATGTGGCTGAGGTAGCAGCCGTGTTCGGGGGTGGTGGTCATGCGAAGGCTGCTGGTGCGCGGATCGCGGGGACGATGGATGAAGTGAAGGTGAAGGTTCTTAGAGCGTTGGGCAGTATCATTCAGGGTGATAGCAGTATCATGCAGGGTGATAAGTGAGGGCTGGTGAAATGAGAAGCTCAGGAAATGAGAAGCTCAGGAAATGAGAGGTTCGCTATGAATACCGTGAAATTTTCGATCGCATTCGGGATACTTCTGTCCATCGGGCTTGGATCCGTCTCAGCGCAACAACCACTGCACGAGCGCATGCCGGGCGAATCGCTGCTCTATGTTGAATGGTCGGGCGTGGACGCAATCCAGGACGCTCGCAAGGATACGCCGCTGGGTCGCCTGCTGGATGATCCTGGTGTCGCTCGCCTGCTCGAACAGGTGACGGATACTTTCACGATGCTCGTACGTCAAAATGCGTCCGAGGGCACTGGTCCTGAAATGGTCGAGGCTGTGTTCCATATTATTCCTACGGTGTGGCATCGTCCAGTTGCACTGGACATTTTCGATGTCTCATTTTCGCCCGAGACGGGTCCGAGGGTCGAGGGTGCAGTTGCGGTCGACGTGGGTGATATGGAAGGTGCAGCCGCCCTCATCAAATCGCTGGATACGCTGCTGGACGAGGATGAGGAGACGCGTGATCGCGCATCCGAGACCGTCCTTGGATACAATCTGCAACGTCTCGACACGCCGATCGGTGCGTTGCGGTATGGTCGAATTGATGGCGTGTTCGTGGCGACGCTTGGTGAGACTGCTTTTGAAAAAGTCCTCAACGCCATGCAGGGTAAGATTCCGACCGTCGCACAGGACGAGCGATTTGTCCACGCGATGCAAAAAATCGGCACGACAGGCCGCACCACGACAGCCATGGTGCATCTGGACGTGCGGGCGATTTTTCAGAAGGCTCGCGGTATCTGGAGCACGATGACACAGGCGGATGCATTCCCCCCGATGGTTGAAGGCGGGCTTGAAGCTGCTTCCATTACGCGGTTGCGATCTGTAACAGGTCTCTGGCAGATTAGCGATCAGGGGTTTCGACAGACATTCTACGTCGCGCTACCCACTGACAACGGTCGTCCGAAATGGATGCACCAGGCGCCTGTGACGGAGGCTGACCTCGCAATCATTCCCGAAGATGTCAGCTTCGCAACTGTGACGAATATGCGGCTGATCGACCAGTACGACGGGATCATGCACGTCATCGACGGGATCGGTCCGCTTGCTCAGACGCCCGCCAACGGTGCAATCGCCATGGTTGAAGGCCTCATGGGGATGAACATCCGGAACGACATCCTTGCCCGCTTTGGCGATACCTGGACGTTTTACAATCGTCCGGACGACGGCGGGATTTTGTTCACCGGGGCGGTCCTGCTCATCGAATCCAGCGATGCAGAAGGACTCATCGAATTGCTCAAGCGCATCGTTCTGATGGCCGCCCAAAAGATTTCCGGTGAAGCTACAGTCATCGACACGATGTCGCACGGCGGACACACCATTCACTACGTCTCGTTCAGTGGCCTTCCCGTTCCCGTGGCCCCCGCGTGGGCTGCCCATGAAAACCGCATCATCATCGCGCTCTATCCGCAGATCGTCGCACAGACCATCGACCGACTTTCGACACCACATGAGACGAGCATCCTGACGAATGCAGATTTTCAGCGAGCACGAAAGCTTCTTCCCGAGACATGCAGCTCGATCGGGTACGCGGATATGAAAGCATTCAGCAAATGGGCCTACAAATTCATGCTGCCAGCCGCGACGGCGGGGGCAGGTTGGGCGCGGGGTGAAGGTGTCCCGGTAGACGCTGCCATGATCCCGACAGCCTCCACATTTACCGATCCGATGTTCGGTGTGATCAAAGGCGTCGCACCCGATTCGGACGGTCTCCTCATCACATCACACGGTCCGCTACCAGTTGACGGCGTGATGATTGCAGCCAACTTAACTTCGGTCCTGTTGCCAAGTCTTACCCATGCACGATTCATCGCCAAGCGTACCGTCAGTCTTGCCAATACGCGCGCTATCATGGCAGCATGCCACATCTACGCCGCCAACCACGACGGGGTCTATCCGCCTGACCTGGAGACACTTATCAGGCTTGGCTCGCTTTCGCAGAAACAGCTCATTTCGCCAAACTCGGGTTCGGATGAGAATGCGTACATCTACATCGCCGGGTGCGATCCAGAAAACTGCGACGCGGGTACGGTCATCGTTTACGAAAACCCACGCATCAATATGGGCGAAGATATACCCGTCGGCTTCAGCGATGGTCACGCAGCATTGATAGCAGTCGAGGACCTCGATGCACTACTCGATAGATCCCGCGAAGCCGCCAAGGCAGCGAAGAAAAAACGCGAGGCGAAGTGATGGTGTCAAGAAGTGATGGTGTCAACAGGTGGCCTTACAGTGTCGAACAATCCAGCGATGTCGGCGTGTGCAGGCGCGATTTGATCTGCTGGAAAATCGCCCGGGTAGTCGTCGATTTATTCAGCGTATAAAAATGAATGCCAGCCACACCGTTGTCTATCATGTGCTGACACTGCTCGATCGCGTGGAACGATCCGATATGCCGAACAGCCTCCGGATCGTCCTCGACAGACTCAATTTTACTGAGCAAATCCTGGGGAATCCTCGCACCGCACATCTGCGTGAACCGTTTCACCTGTCCGACGCTCTGGATCGGCATGATGCCCGCAACGATCGGCACATCAATACCAGCCGCCACCGCTCGATCGCGAAACGCGAAGAAATCGTCATTGTTGAAGAACAACTGCGTAATCAGAAAATCGACGCCAGCATCGACCTTCCGTTTCAGATTGTCCAGATCGGTCGCAGCGTCCTTCGCTTCCGGGTGACACTCCGGATAGCAGGCTGCCCCGACGCAAAAGTTGTATCGGTCGCGAATGAACGTCACCAGTTCGTTGGCATATCGGAACCCGCCCTCCGTTGGGGTAAATTCCGACTCACCCGCCGGCGCATCGCCGCGTAAAGCGAGAATGTTTTCTATACCGTTGGACTTTAACGCGTCCAGCGCTTCGGAAGTCTCATCCCGATCCGCCCCAACACATGTGATATGCGCCATCGACTCGATGCCGATGTCGTTTTTGATCCGCTGGACAAGATCGACCGTTTTCCGCCGCGTACTGCCGCCAGCTCCGTACGTCACGGAGACATAGGTTGGTTCGAGGGGTTTGAGGGATTCGATGGTCCGATAAAGGTCCCAGAACCCGATGTCGCTTTTCGGGGGGAAAAATTCGAAGGACAACATGCACTGCTGCTGGTCCGCGATGTCTCTAATTCTCATAACTTATGTTCCAGAAGCAGTTTATGATCGTATTCCGGTTCGATCATGTGAGTTACAAAAGGTCGGTGAGGATCGAGGCAAATCAGGCGAGCCAGTTCGCTCCGTCCATGTCATTGTACGCCGAAAACGCATCTGAGTCCAAAAAAAACGCCCTCAGGGATCATCGACCTGAGTATGGTGTTTCCATGAGCGTATGGATGCTGGTGTTGGTGAATACATTCCTGCTTTATTGTCGTTGGTGTGAATACACCAGTCAGGAAATAAATACGCCGGTCAGGAAAGCTGTTCTTTGGATTATCTGTTTTTGCTTGATAACAATATGCACAGCGGATAAAATCAGGCCTCACTGGAACGTTGTGGTCGATCCGGTGGGGTCTTCATATCGCAGAAGTTTCAAGTCTCCTTGCCGGACTGGTGGTCGCTGAAACCGGTGAGTTGTGTGTTGTTGTGCATTTTGAGCCTAGCATTATGGCCAGTAAGAACAAAGGACCGCGGCGTGGTCGCACGCGGTCCCGAAAGAAACCTGGTTCTGGTTTGGCTGAGCGTCCCAAGCTGGTGGCGCGCCGTCGGCGTTGGCCTCTGGTATTGGGCGGTGGTGGGTTGTGCGCTGCGCTCCTGATGGCGTGGGGGGTGTTTGCTGGAGGCCTGGTGACAAACGCTGACTCCGTGGCGTGTGGTGACGCTAACTCCGTGGCGGGTGGTGACAAAGCCATGGATGTTGCCGCAGTGTCGATGGGCGGTGCTGTGGGGGGGCAACGAGGTGGCGTGGGAGTGCAACGAGTTGGCGTACTGGGGGGGCAGGATGATGACATCTGGGTGGCACCCTCTCCGGACGGGTTGAGCGCGTTTGACGCTCAGCTTCGGGATTTGATTGGCAAGCATCTGTCGCAAGCCCGGTCTCAACCGGAATCGCCGGGTGTTGTGGGTGAGTTGGCGTTCGTTTACGAGGCCAATGATCTATGGGGTGAGGCGAAACAATGTTATGAGCGAGCCGCTGCGCTCGATCCTCGGGATGCACTCTGGTTGTATCATGCTGCGATTTGTGGACGGTTGGCTGGGGATGTGGATGGGGCTGTGCGGTTGCTTCGTGTGGTTGCGGAACGACAGCCTCGTGCTGCGACCGTTCACTATCGACTGGGTGAACTGCTGTTTGAACGTGGTGCTTTTGACGAAGCGGAAGCGTGTTTTCGTCGCACCATCGAGCTGGTGCCGATGTTGTCTGAGGGATATGTGGGTCTTGGACGTGTGATGCTTCGCCGTCGTGATTTTGCTCAGGCTGAGGCGTTGGCGAAGAAGGCGCTTTCGATCGATCCTGGGTATGGACTGGCGCGGTATACCCTTGGGATGGCGTATCGAGGGCTTGGGAGGGGTAAGGCTGCGCGTCGCGAGCTTGTCCTGGGGGTTGATACTCAGAAGCGCTATCTTACCGACCCCGTTTCGTCTCGGTTGCCTCAATATTATGCAAGTCGTGCTGTGCAACTGCGTCGTGGGCAGGAGTTGTCTGCCTCCGGGCGTCTGGATCAGGCGGTAGCGGTGTTTGAGCGTGCGTTGTCTCGTCATCCGGATGATGTTGATTTTCTCAACAATTATGCGGTGGTGCTGTTGAAGCAGGGTGCGTTGACTTCAGCGATGGAGGTCCTGGACCATGCTGAGCGGGTGGCGCCGGATTCCTATCTGGTTCACGCGAATCGCTCGAAGTGTCTGGTGTCGCTTGGACATTACCTTGCGGCGGTCGCTGCCGCGGAGCGTTCAGTTGCTTTGCGGTCAACGTCGGGGGTGACGCATCTTTCGCTTGGTCAGGCGTTGGCGGCGATGGGGCGTTTTGATGAGGCTGCTGTTGCGTTGAAAGAGGCGTCTCGACTTGATTCCCGGAACCCGGTTGCGCATGTGCTGCTGGCGAAGATTTCCAACCGTCTTGGTGACCCCATGGCAGCGAAATTTCATTGGATGGAGGCGTCGAAGCGTGTTCCGACGGATGTGACTGCTCATGTCGGGGTTGGTGGGGCGTGCCTGGAACTGGGTGAGATCGATGGGGCGGAGGAGGCGATTGCGTTTGCGATTGCGCTCGCTCCAGATCGTGCGGATGTGCGTAAGGTTTCGATGCGCCTTGCTGCTGCGCGGGGGCGGTAGCAGAGGATGGGGTGGTTACGAAACAGAGTTGGGGTGGTTGTCAGATCTGGCCGGGTATGGGTCAGCGTTGCGGTTGGTGTGGTTGCACTTGCGGTATTGGTTTTTGGTGGTGGGCGATGCCTGGGTGTTGGGATTGCGGGGGCGGGTCGGAATGATGAGAAGGGTGGAGTGCGGGTGTCGGAGTCTGGTGCGTCGCGCGGTGGTGAGTGGTTCGAAGAATCTGCCACATCGATGGGTATTGCATTTCGACATGTGAGCGTCAGTGATGGGGGGTATCTGTTTCCTGAGATCATGGGCGGGGGCGTTTGCCTGTTTGATTTTGATGGCGATGGTTGGCTTGATGTCTATTTTGTGCAATCCGGAGTGCTGGATTCGGGGGCGGAAGGTGCGTCTGGTAAGACCGCGTATGGAAATGAGCTTTATCGGAATCTCGGTGGTGGGCAGTTTGAGGATGTCACTCGTGCAGCCGGTGTTGGTGATAGCGGTTATGGGATGGGGTGCGCGTGTGGTGATTTTGATGGTGATGGCGATGAGGATTTGTACGTCACGAATGTTGGTGGGAATGTTCTGTATCGCAACAATGGGGATGGGACGTTTGCAGATGTCTCTTTGGCTGCCGGGGTAGCGGACCCTGCCTGGAGTGCGAGTGCTGCCTTTCTGGATATTGATGGGGATGCGGACCTTGATCTGTTTGTGACGAACTATGTCCGATGGTCTGTTGCGACGGATAAGGCGTGTGAGCATTCTACCGGGAAGCGCATGTATTGTAGCCCGAATTCGTATTCGCCGGCGCCGGACAGGCTGTATCGCAACAATGGGGACGGAACCTTTTCGGACGATACAGAGGCGTCGGGCGTTGGTCGCGCTTATGGGAATGGACTGGGCGTTTCGCCTGGTGATTTCAATGGTGATGGACGTGTTGACATCTATGTTGCGAATGATGGGATGCCGAATCAACTTTGGCTGAACCGCGGGGATGGAACCTTTGAGAATGAGGCGTTGCTGTCCGGGACGGCTGTCAATGCCGATGGGAAATCGGAAGCCGGGATGGGTGTTCAGTCTGTGGATATCGATCACGATGGTGATGTCGATTTGTTTCTCTCGCACCTCCGCAATGAGTCCAACACGTTTTATCGTAACGACGGAGCCTGGTTCGAGGATGCTACGCTGACGTTTGGTCTGGCTGTGGGGAGTATCCCATTTACCGGGTTTGGTCTTGGGTTTTCGGACTTTGATCACGATGGCGGGTGGGATTTGTATGTTGCGAACGGTCGGGTTGTTCGTGCTGGTGATATGTTGACTGATGCTGATGTTTACGCAGAGCCGAACCAGTTGTTCACCGCAGATGGTCGTGGTCGGTTTTCAGAAGTTCTTCCGCGAGGAGGTGTTTCACCGGAGCTGGTTCACACGAGTCGTGGTGCGGGGTTTGGCGATTTCGACAACGATGGTGATATAGATGTCGTCGTCGTGAATCGCGATGGACCTGCGAGTGTGTTGCGCAATGTGTCCGATAAGCGTGGCCATTGGGTGATGTTCGATCTTCGGGATGGTTCCGGTCGGCGAGCCATTGGTGCGCGGGTTCAGGTAGAAGCAAAGCTTGACGGGGGTGCTTCTGACCGGGTGTGGCGGCGGATCGTTCAGCCAGCCTATGGTTATCTGACCTCAAACGATCCTCGGGTGCATTTCGGACTTGGTGATGCGGGGGGCATGGTTCATGTGAGAGTGGACTGGCTGGATGGGACTGTGGAGCTGTTTGGACCCTATCGGGTTGATGCATTGTATGAGATTCAGCAGGGGACGGGTGCGTCATCGATGACGGCTGCTCCGTGATTGTCTGTTGTTGATCGCCCTGGGATGCCCACGTCCGTAGGTTGTTCGTAAGCGGGTGTTTATACCTGATTTTCCTCCACGTCCAGCGTTCTCCATGCGATCTGGACTACCCGATGTTGTGATTTCGAGACACGCCTTGGGCAATTTTTGCCTATGAACCAGTGCCTATTTGCCATTCCAGCGGAGATATCTGAAACGGTTATTGGGTGAATTATGGAACTGGTGCTATAACGTGTCTGAGAACGGGCGTTTCAGGGATGGGTGTGATGAGTGAATTGCAAAGACGGGTGGCGTATATGGTTATAAGACTGGGCGGAGCGTTTGTCCTTGCGGGTCTCCTGCTTGTGAACGCGGGCTGCCAGGGGCCTGCGAGTGTGTCGGCATCACCGGATGAGGTGGACGATTCCAGCGGGTTGGATGATACCGATCGTGGACCTGCAGATGACATTTTATCGATACTTGATCCCCAGGAGGCATCGGGGCTGGATGGCGAGTTTGAGGTGGCAGGAGCACTGGATTCCTGCCCTTATACCTTCTCTGTGGCTGTGGCGGGTGAGGAATCTTCGGAGTCACCGAGCGGGGAGCGTCCGCTTTCTATTGTTTGTACGGTGAATCTTCCGGATGGAGCTGATACGTCTGGCCTGGTCTTCACCTGGTATTTTGATGAGGTAACGGCGTCTGGTACTGCCGAAGAAGTGTCGCAGATTGGGTATGATTTTACAGAAGAGGGTGACCATTCGGTAGCCCTGGAAGTGACAACCGGTGGCAGTGCGCTGCCGCTGGTATGTAGCGCTGCGGGTGGTTCTGAGTCGGTAACGGTTGTTGTGACGTCTGGGGCCGCCGATGTGGCTGAGCTGATCCCGCCGGCTGGAGCAGGTGCAGGATCAGCGGGAGCTGGAGGAGCCGGCGACGGGGGATCTGGCGATGGGTCCAGCTCTGATTGTGCTTCGAATGCTGATTGTGACGATGGTCTTTTCTGCAATGGTTCTGAGATTTGCTCGGGTGGGACTTGTTTTTCAGGTACGAACCCGTGCAGCAGTGGTGAGGTATGCGATGAGGCTGGTGCGAGATGTTCCGGGCCACCGTTGAATGGGCTTCCACTGGATTTGCAGGGGTTGGCTCCTGAGAGTGGGGACGTCATAGTGACCTTGAGTTCGATACCTGCGGATGTGACTGATATTGAATTGATCTTGACGGTTTT
>JAJRYY010000050.1 GCA_024275565.1 Planctomycetota bacterium | reverse complement strand
TCATGACGCGAAGCCGTGACAACAACCTGAACCTCCAACAGTTCCTCCAGACTGAAGTCAGCAATATCATCATCGAACCCGGAAGAGTCCTCCTCCCGATCCGAACCTTCCTTAACTTCCTGAGAAAACGCAACTGGCGAAAAAACAAGGAGCAGCGAAACAAACAACCCAACCCAACGCGCAGGACCAGGCCCAACCCTCACAGAAAAACCGTCAACCCGGATCAATGCCGGTAACAATGCAGATTGCATGGTGTAAATTCCCTATACCAATACTGGCAGCGTTATTGATAAACAATATCCACCATTATCGGCGAGCAATTCACAACACTGGCGAGCAATTCACAACACTTACGACGGGGATAAAGCCAGAAAGCGAATGAGCGGAAACCCATGCTTGAAATGAACACCGGCACGCACAACACCGATGAAACCACCACGTCTGACATGTACGTCCGACATGTACGTCCGATATGAACGCCCCGCACAACACACAAAGGAACGATCACACAACCCAGCCAGGTACCAGGCTCGCAAGGACCAACCCATTACCAGGATCACGCTAACAATAAACCGCAAACCAAATAAACCGCATACCTACGGATAAACCTTACCCATCATCCGAGGATAAGCAGCCGCCTCACGAATATGCTTCAACCCGCACATCCACGCAACCGTCCGCTCAACACCCAACCCAAACCCACCATGCGGAACCGACCCATACCGCCGAAGATCAAGATACCACTCAAAATTCTCAACCGGCAGATTATGCGCCTTGATCTTACGCAGCAGAATATCGAAATCCTCCTCACGCATCGATCCACCAATCACCTCCCCATACCCCTCCGGTGCAAGCAAATCAAAATTCTCAACCAACCGACCATCCGCACGATCCTCACGCATGTAAAACGCCTTAACCTCCTTCGGATAATGCGTCACAAACACAGGACCATCATGCAACCGGCTGATGATCGTCTCATCCACACCACCCAGATCAGTTCCCCACTCAAACTCGGACGCAAGCTTGATATGATTCGGAATATTCACAATCTGCTCCTCCAGCTCAGACCGCTCCTCACGGGCGGCCTGAATCTCCTGAGCAGCCTTCTCAATCTGCCACGCCTTCTTCGCAGACGCCCGCCCCGCCTCAAGCTCCTCAATCTTGGATCCCAGCGCCTTCACACGCTCCGTCTTATCACCCAAATCCTTCTCAAGCAGCTCCCGTGCAGCAGAACCATGAAGAATGTCCCGCGCATCAGTATAAGTAATCCGCGCAAAGGGCTTCTTCACCAGTTCCAGATCCGCAACATTACGCCCCAGCGATTCCAGATCGTCGCGATGTTTCGCCACCACCCGATCCACAATATGGCAGACAAAATCCTCAGCAAGCTCAAGCACCTCATCCAGGTCCGCGAACGCTATCTCAGGCTCGACCATCCAGAACTCCGTCAGATGACGACGCGTCTTCGACTTCTCAGCTCGAAACGTAGGACCAAAACAATACACCTTATCATGCGCCATACAGGCAGCCTCAACATACAACTGCCCCGTCTGAGCAAGGAAAATATCCTCACCAAAATAATCCACCTCAAAAAGCGTCGAAGCACCCTCACCAATCGCAGGAGCAAAAATCGGCGTATCAATCAATACAAATCCACGATCATTGTAGAAAGACCGTATCGCATCCACGATCGTTGCACGGATCCGCAAAATCCTCCACTGCCTCTGCGAACGAAACCACAGATGCCGCCGATTCATCAGAAAATCGATACCATGCGCCTTCGGCGTAATCGGGTAATCCCCGGAACCCCCGATACATTCGAACTCCGTAATGTCGTGAAGCTCAACCCCACCAGCCGCCCGCTCGTCAGCACGAACCGTCCCAACAATCCGAACAGAGGTCTCCTGCGCAAGCTTCTTCGCCTCATCAAAAAAGGCAGCCGTAGCGTCCCCCTTCTCAAGCACGCATTGACACGTCCCAGACCCATCTCGAAGCGTCAAAAACGCAATCTTCCCGCTCGCACGGGCTTTACTCACCCACCCATAGAGCGTGACAGCAGAACCAACCATGTCCCCGAGACCCGCGATATAATTTCGATCTTTCATACGCGTTTTTATAGGGAATCAACCCAAACCACGCAAGCGGAATTCACGGCGAGAACAGGCAGAACCCTCAGCGCGGACCACGGCAGCAGGGCAACCCACACGACAAAATCACACAAAATAACACCGGCCATTCACCAAAAACCGCGATCCTCACCGTGGCCATACAATTTCCGAAAATTTCTCATTTTTCACTGGACGATGCAAGGCCCATGGTGTACAATATAAGCAACCTGACAGGGGGCAGGTGGCCCACCGACAGGGGGGATTAATAGGGTGCATGTGGCCCACCGACAGGGGGGATTAATAGGGTGCATGTGGCCCACCGACAGGGTGCGTGTGGCCCACCTCTTCAGAGGTGGGGAAGCCGACGAAAAAGAGGCAGGAAAACCCATGAAAAATCAACCAAAACGCATCGCAATAGCAGCAAACGCAGCAGACCGCGTTCCACCCGCCGCGCACCCTACTGAAAAAAGCGTCAAATCAGAAAAACACAACCCTCTCGAAGGACGAATCTTGAAACATCGAAACCCCCTGTACATACTCCTCAACACGCTCCTGTACACGCTCCTTGCAATACTACTCCCAGGACTCACGGACGCCCACGATTCAGGTACCAGCTTCGCCGAGGACCGCCTGACCTTCCACCACGCCGCGAAAGACCTTCCACAAGACGCCGTGGTCAGCGATTGGCCTTCCATGCTCGGTCCGTCCCATAACGCCCGGAGCATCGAGACAAAGCTCTCAAAAAACTGGAGCGTAAAGGAACACACGAACGATCACACAATAGATTACAACGGTCCAAAACTGGTATGGTCTCTGGTACGCGGCGAAGGATACGCTTCACCATCCCTGGCCGACGGACGACTCATCTACTTCCACCGCATCGCCGACGAGGAGGTCGTCGAGTGTCGCAACCCCGAAACCGGAAAACTGCTCTGGCAGCACCGCTACCCCACCACCTACAAGGACCGGTACGGCTTCAACAACGGACCACGATGCGCCCCCTTCATATCCGGCAACCGGGTCGTCACCTACGGTGCGGATGGATCCTTACGCTGCCTCGAAGTCGCCACCGGAGAACTCCTCTGGAAGCACAACATCCTCACCGAATTCTCCGCAACCCAGGAATACTTCGGCGTCGGACCCGGCCCGCTCGTGCAGGATGGCAGGGTCATCATCAACGTCGGCGCACCCCAAGGCCCGGAAGTGGTAGCCCTCGACCTGAAAACCGGAAAAACGCTCTGGGAGTCGAAAAAGAGCGAAAAACCCGAAGAATCCTGGGGCGCAAGCTATGCGACCCCAATCCCCGGAATTATCAACGGTCGCGACCGCATCTTCGTTTTCGCCGGCGGTGACAGCCGGCCCCCCACCGGGGGTCTTCTCATGCTCGACCCCGCCACCGGAAAAATCGACGCCCGATTTCCGTTCCGCAGCAAACGCTACGAATCCGTCAACGCCTCCAGCCCGACCGTCGTCGGAAATCAGGTCTTCATTTCAACGTCCTATAAAACCGGCGGCATTTTGCTCAATATCAACGGAAGCAGCACTCCAAGCGTCGCGTGGCGAACGAAGGATCTGGGTACACACTTTGCGACAACCATCCACAAAGACGGATATTTGTACGGCGTGGACGGCGGATCGCGCAACAACACCGCCATCTCATGCATCGAGCTTGCGACCGGAAAGCTCATGTGGCGAACCGTCCCCGAGTGGAAGGAAACCGTCACGCAGAAGGGAAAATCACACGAGGTGACCTACACAGCTGCCCGCTGCTCGCTCCTCTATGCAGATGGAGCGTTCCTCTGCCTCACGGAGGAGGGGCATTTACTCTGGCTGAAAATGGCCCCGAAGGGGTGTCAGATTTTGTCGCGTACCTGGCTGTTCGCCGCCAAGGAAACCTATTCCATGCCGGTCATCAGTCGAGGCCTGCTCTACGTCGTGCAAAATCGAAAAAGCTGGCTGGACGGATCCCCCACGCGCCTATTCTGCTACGACCTCCGCGCAGCTGAATAAAGAGGTCGTCGCACGACAGAATCAGCTGGCCGCCGACGCTGAGGATGCTGCCGCAGCTGAGCTTGCAGCTGCGCAGGCTGCAGCGTTCTGTGCGTTGATGATCGCCTGGATATCAAGCAGTGCTTTGACGTCGGTGATCACGCTCAGGTTTTCATCGAGCTGCACGAGTTCGAGGAAAGTGACACTTGAAGCGAGGTTGAAGGTCTGATGGACGTCCGGTTTTGGACGAATCGCTTTCATCACCTCACGATATTCGACAACTTTGTTGACGATCGTCTGCGTCGGGTGATCGAGGAAGCTGAGGATCGCCAGTTCGTCGTAATCGCTCTGCCAGATCCTGATCCCAGCGTTGCGAAATCCCATGGCCAATCCTGCGAAGCGACGGGCTGTCAGGTCGGCGGGGTGATCCGCCATGTACAGAATATTCGCGGCGGTCTGTAGTGGATTGCCCCTGGAGAAGCCCTCTGTGGTGATTGCTACATAAATATCCTCGACCTTGCGGCCAATTGCGTCGGGGGATCCTTCCCGACACGACAAAATCGCACAGGCTGGGAAATCGTCATAGCCGGTCAGCCACCAGTGGTAATGCTTCATCTGCTCGTAGTTTGCCTTGAATCGAGCGACGAGTTCCGGGGTGACTGGCTTCAGGTCGTTCTGGGTCCTGAGGATGAGGATCGCCATGGTTTCGTAGATGCCACCTCGGCGGATACCGGCTGATCGGAACATCTGGTTTACGCGCTGGACCTCTGCGAGGAATGCTGCTGCGGAGTCGCCGTGGAGGAGGAGCATGGCTGCCACCATGAATCTCAGTTCTGTATTCAGCTTGCCGAACCATCCGGATTCAGATTTGATGTCGGCTGCCATGTCTCGGATTCGCCCTGCGACATGGTCCGGCGTCCCGTCACATGTCAGGGCAGCCATGGCTGAATATCGCAAGACTCCCGCGGTCTGTGTCCAGGATCGCTCCGCGTTGAGAGCGTCATACAAAGCACGAAATCTCGCCACGGGATTCTGAGGAATAAATGCCATATGAAGTCACTCCATGTCAAGACGCGTGCATTTTCTCGGTGATTCAAACCACGGTGGATTCGTTGTAAGGGTGATTGTATGTCGTCTGCCTGCCTCTGCAAACTGTGTCCATTTGACGCAAGAGGATCATTCTCGGATATCTGGTGCATTGTTTCAGTCTGATAAACGCCCATCTGAGTGAGGCACTGCACTAGCTCGAGAAGTGATATTTAACGGGCGAAGCAAGGACTAATTCGTGCGTGAGCGTTTTGGCGGGAATGTGTCACAACGATCCGACGGAGCTTTGCATGTAGACCAGCCGACCCCGGCTGGGATCCCACGGCTGGTAGAGGTTGTGATGCATGGCATGGCCACAGCCGGGGGCGGCCGTGCTACATGATGCGACAACAGGTACGGCCACAGCCGTGCGCGACTGTGCTACATACACCCTCACGTTCACATCTCCGCCATAGATGTCACGGACCCCGTTACTCCTGCGCAAACTCCACGCCGATGATGAAGGCTCCCAGTGTTTCCGATGTGTGTCGCACCATGGCTTCGACACTGGCGCCAGTATTATCGAGCGTGACACGGACCAGCGTATCCTGCTCAAGACGATGTCGGCCACGGAACCCTACCCCACCCGCACCGATGTCCCGACTCGTCGCGAAGAACGACTCGCCCGCACTGTCACCATCCAGAATTTCAACCGTAATGGGAGCCTCCCATATAAAGCGTGGCGATGACCGCTTTCCGGAATAGACATCCTTCTTCCCCGTACGTCGAGCATCGTTCAACCATGCCTGAATCACCACCTGCCGAGCCATCGCCTGCTGTGCTGCCGCTGTAGTCAACATGTCACCATCCCCCCAAAACCAAGGTCCATTTCGCGTTTTCGCAATGCACGCCACGCACCACATTCTCCAACCAGTCACGCCAACGACATCACCCACCTAGCAAATCCGGTGCCAACCCACAGAAACTCATTTTCTGGCCGGGAAGCGACATGCTGTGGGCGAAAATACCCACTATTTTGTTACCGGACATGGCGATGGGTACTATTGCCCATGGTTGCTGTAAAATGTCTTCGCCAGCCTGAAAAAAGCCGGATTACGCCCAGAAAATCCGTCACCTGGCTATCATAAAGCTGGACATGGCATTGATTTAGCGTTAATTTGGGGCTAACGGAAAGATCTTTTGCGGTCCAACGTTGTCGCTCAGGCTGTGGTACTGGTTGTCTGCTGAGGCGATAACAGGCGTTGCTCTGGTGACGGTTACTGCGGCGGCAGTTGCTGGAACGACACAGTTGCTGGAACGACACAGTTGCTGGAACGACACAGTTGCTGGAACGACAC
>JAJRYY010000049.1 GCA_024275565.1 Planctomycetota bacterium | reverse complement strand
CACCAGAACCCGCCGCATCACCTTGGAAGCCACTGCAAAAAACTGCTTCCGATCGTTCCACCCAATCGTCCGCTGATTCACCAGTTTCATGTAGGCTTCGTGTACCAGCGCGGTGGCATCCAGCGTGTGGTCCATGCGCTCGCCCCGGAGGTAGTCCGCAGCCATCCTTCGCAGTTCGTCATACACCACGGGAAGGAGCTGATCGACAGCACCACGGCATCTACCGTTCGCTGCCTCGACAAGCTCATTCAATGAACTCAAATCCGTACTCGTCAATACGCTCGCCATTTGCGGTCATCCTGCATGGAACTAATGAACAATGAACGCCTGAGCTTCAGATATATAGCGTTATTCACCCCTTTTTGTGCCCGCTCAATTGTCGCAACACGGACCCACGAAAACAAGCCGAAAACCTCGTCTGCAGGTGTTCAATCTCTCAATTGAGAGAAGCGATCCCGCCTGAGACGTGTCAGCCGGACGTCATGCCTCAAACCGGACAATTTACGACAATATCAGAAGCACCGGTCACGCCTCCAGATGAAAGATGACCGGGCGGAGCATCTCCTCCCCCCGAGGTGGTTTGATTGATCTCGCCCCTGGCTAGTTTGGATTGACCTCGTCCCGGGATGGTTTGGATTGATGTCTGCGGTGTGGATCGACGGCGGCGAAGTGGGTAAGGCAGAAGGAACTCTTCAGTGGAGCAGTCCTGGCGTCGCGATGGGGTGTTTCGGAGGGGTGTTGCAGAGGAGTGTTACAGAGGGATGTTGCGAGAAATTTCTTCTCGTCAAATGGACAGGGCTGGAGTTTCCCGGCTGGCGACGACGACCTTGTTTCGACCAGTATTTTTGGCTTCATACACTGCGATGTCAGCCTGTTTAATGAGGTCTTCGAATGTGGCAAGATCTGAGTGAAAGCTGGCGACACCGAGGCTGATCGTCACATTGATGGTGATCGCGTCGCAGGTAATGGTCTCATTCTCAACTTCCTTGCGGAGTGTTTCGGCCTTTGCAAGGGCCTGGTCTGTTTCGACAGATGGGCAGAGGATGAGAAATTCTTCACCACCGATGCGGCAGGCGGAGTCATTCATCTTGAAGTGTTTTTTAAATTTCTTCGCGAGCATGCGCAAAACTTCATCGCCCGCATGGTGGCCGTAAGTGTCATTGATGTTCTTGAAGTGGTCACAGTCGATCAGGATGCAGGAGAAGGAGGCGTGCGATTTTCTGGCCGATTTGAAGAGTGATTCAAGTCGATCGAATGCTTCACCACGATTGAACAGCCCGGTAAGCGAGTCAGTGATCGCTCTGGTATGGAGTTCCTTGGCCATCGCTGCCATCTTGGCGAATGAACGGATCCTTGCGAGCAGCTCTGTTGCTTCAAAGGGTTTACGAATAAAATCACTAGCACCAGCGTCGAGGGCTCGTGCTACGGCGTCGAAACCCTCAGAGGCTGACAGAAATAAGACCGGGGTCCAGGTGTTCTCCCGGCGAAATGCTTCGACCAGTTGAATACCGTCCATGTTCGGCATGTGGAAGTCCGTCAGGATGACATCAGGTTCGTAGTCCGGTTCCGCGATTGCAATCAGCGCGGTCGTACCATCGTCGGCCTCCCGGATGATGGCGCCTTCCGACTCGAGCACGCGCGTGATCATTGAGCGGATTGTATTGCTGTCATCGACGACGAGGATCCGCAGGCCCGCCAGTTGTCCCCGCCTTCTTAAGATGCTTTCGGTGTAGAGCGCCAATTCTCCCCGTGTGAATCCCTTTGTGAGGAATCGGACCGCCCCCGCTTCAAAGGCCTGCTCGCGTTCTACTGTCGAATCATTGCCCGTGATCATGACGACGGTGGTACCCGCCAACGACGCGTTGGACACAATCGCTCGACAGACTTCGAGACCATCCTTGCCCGGTAATTGCCTGCTGACGGTGAGGATCACGGGGTTGAGCTTGTTAGCCAACTGGATGGCTTCGTCGCCATTGGCCGCCTCGTGGACCACAAATCGGCTTGGATCGAACTCTTGGGAAACCAGAGTTCGATAGGTGGCTGACCTGTCCGCGATGACGACATTTGCTTTGATCATGGAGTTGGCTCCGATAATATCGATCGATTCCAATCGATGCGCATATCCCAACACTGCACGGTGTACATCGTCTTACTTGCAAGCACGCTTGAGCAAGCAGGGGGAATATTGGAGACGCCCGAAAGGTATTATCTGGACGGCAGAATTTGCCCGGTTTTTCCTCAGACGAGAACCCTGTGGCCAGATTTGATGTGGTCAGGTTTGATATGGTCAGGTTTGATATGGTCAGGCTTGATGGACGCCAAACTGCAAGGCGCCCTGAGACGTACCCTGGACCAGGCTGAGGGGCGCAACCCCGGGTTGCTGGTCGTAGTCAGCCACGACGGCGCGCAGCGACTCATCTGCCTCAACCGTATTTTCGAGGACGACAGCAACAAGCCCCCCAGCACCGCAGCATGAGGTGCGAGCACCGTAGATTCCAGGGCGGGATGGACTGCGGGTGATGGACACAAGGCGTTCGCAAGCAGCATGCCCCAGTCCGCAACGTTGACCATAGCTCCAATGTGATCCGTGCATGAGCGTTGCACAAGATTGACGGAAACCATCTGGAGAAACAGTCGCCGCATGGGTGAGCAGATCGGCAAATTGAAGAGTTCGGTCGGCCTCGTAAATATGGTACTCGCTGCGCGAGCGGATCCGATAATACAGCTCGGGAATCACCGTTGTGAGTGGGTCTGAGTAATGGGGGAACCGCAGCAGGAACTCTCTCCCGGTCATTTTGATAGGGATGCGGGTTCGGAACTGTCGGGTGTATACCTCGAGTGGGATGTCGCTCAGGTGCTGGTAGCGGTCGCCGGAGGGACCGGTGGCGCCTTTGGAAGCGACCTCATTGATGCACATAAGTCCCATAAACGACGCGGCTCGGACCCGGGCGAATTTTTCGAGGGCGACGTCTTCGCTCGGACCACAGCGAATCCCGACCAGGCGAAGATGGGGGGGGATCTGAAAGTGACTGAGTGTGGTGGCTGTTTTGCCATCGACGTGGATGAGCGAATCAGATTTCCCGTGCAGAATGCAGAGTGGCGTCGAAATGCCGGTAGGGCGGTTGAGAAATTGGTTTTCGGACCTCATGACGATGGCGGCTGCCTCGTTGCCATCAAGATGCACATCCCACGCGCTCGCAGCAGCCAGCAGGGTGGCGACACCAATGGCAGTCAGATATCCGTCGCCATCGCCGGTAAGATTGCTCCTGGACGCACCACCGGGGTGACGTTCGCCGGGGTTACGTTCGTTGGGATGACGTTCGCTGGGATGACTGTTGGTATCCGTGGGGGAAACGTCGCTGTCAAGGATGATCGTAAGACCGAGCGGAGCCTCCTCCAGCTTCCCGGTTGCAAGCATCTGATGGAGGACACCGAGGGTGGCTTTTACCCAGGTCGGAGTGTCTTCCGATAACCGATCAACCACATCGGCAGCGGGGGCGGTTCCATCCGGACCGTCCATCAATGCGAGGTCGATGGAGATGGGATCTGGCGTGGTTGTCTGTTCAGAGGGTTTGGATTTTTGAGCAATAGTACCCAGCCCGTAGAGAATCAGGTAGGTGTCCTGGCGGGGCTGGACGGTGGCGCTTACGCCCGCTGCCAGCGTCATTCCGATGGTTGAAGCACCAGTGTAATCAGCGAACCCTCCGATAATGTCGAGTCTTCCAGGTGCCCGCGCGAGGTACTTTGGGGCGTTGACATCCCCCTCTCGTGTCAGCGCAGGCATCGCATTCTTCAGCATTGCAGTGGCGGCGGCGGGTAAGGTGTCACCTGTCGTCGATAGGCGTAAGTGTGTACTCGGTTCATCCATGGAAGCGTCAGCGTTCCCTCTGAGTTTAACAGACTGCCTGTACTTTCTGCCGGGTTGTGCTTTGCAACTGGCATGCCCCTCGCAGCTTGCAGGTGCTACGCATCCCGCCCTGTCCTGACAACCAGTGTCCCCTAGCCATCGGTATGGTATTCATCGTCCGATCCGGGTTCATTCTGATCGGATTCTTCCGGTGCGCATACTGTACGGAGAACGCTTTCCTCGACGTACAGTGGTGTGTCGTTGTTGACCCCAAGGGCGATCGCATCGGAAGGCCTGGCGTCAATGGGGATCAAATCGCCATTGCGACGGATGATCAGCGTTGCAAAAAAGGTGTGGTTCTTAAGATCGCTGATGACGACACGATCAAGCTCGGCATCGAGGCTTTGAATGATCAGGCTCATCAGGTCGTGTGTCAGGGGACGTGGCGGGTCAATGCCCTTGACGCGCCGATCGATCGCGATGGCTTCGCTGAGACCGATAAGGATGGGAAAGTGGCGATCGCCCTCGCGCTCCTTAAGAACGATCACCTGCGATTCGCCATTTTCACGGATGATGATGCGCGCTAAATCTACGCGAATAAGCATGATGCAAGCACTCCTCCCGAACAGCCCATTTCACCGTATCCATCGGCAGATTGCATGTCAAGTTGGTGTTGCACCTCGTAGAAACACTGTGTTGTCAAGAACCGGTGTCAAGCTTTTTTTGCAGGCTGGACCATTCTTTTTCGGCGAGGTTGCTGTAATTATTCCGGGCTGGAAATTCGCCACTGTGGACATCATTCACGAATCCCCCGAAAGCACCTGTCAGAATGTCGTGGAGATTCGCATATTGCTTGATGTGTTTGGGCGGATGACCACCCCCGTAACCGAGAATATCGTGCATCACCAGAACCTGACCGTCGGTATGCGGTCCGGAGACGATTCCGATCACCGGCAAGTCGGTCGATTCTGTGATATGACGGGCCACCTCATTGGGAACCCCTTCCAGAAGCAGGGCGCATGCACCTGCATCTTCCATGATCCTTGCATCCTCAATTATCGCCTGGGCGGTCTCTGCCGTAGTCCCCTGCAGTTTGTAACCGCCCATCTGACGGATCGATTGCGGACACAGGCCTAAATGCGTCATCACCGGGATGGACGCGCGGGTCATAGCGGACACAGTGTCTGCGTGGCGGCGATCAACCTCCACTTTTACGCAGTCGCAACCAGCTTCGACCATGAATCGGCCTGCATTGCGAATGGCGTCCTCAGCCGTCACCTGATAACTCAGGTAGGGCATATCCCCTATCAGAAAAACGCCTGGGGCACCCCGACGCACGGCGGCTGTGATCGTCACGAGGTGATCCACCGTGGCGGGCAAGGTTGTATCATGCCCGAGGCAGACCTCCGCATAGGTGTCACCGACGAGAATCGCCTCCAGATTGACCTGCTGCATGATTTTTGCATTTGCATAATCATAGCAGGTCAGGACGGCGAATTTCTGATTTTCGCGTTTCCTCGCACGAAGCGTGGCGATTGTAGTTTTTGTCAGTTTTGGCATGCTATAGAGGATAGCCCGCAGCTTCGGATACAGCAACATTTGGTCCATTGTACTTTTATCGCAGGTGCATGACAGCATCGGCGGCGTTTTTGGGGTATGCTTGTGGCTGGCGATTCGGCTGGCAGCCTCGCCATACGGATGTTTGATATGAACGACTCGGACAACCAATTCGATCAGCTCAGTCACCAGTTGTCCCTGTTGATGGACGAGCTTGCGAACCAGAATTTCTTCCGCCTCGTCTCCAGCGATGCATGGGAGCCGGAAGTCAATATCTATGAGGCGCCCGGGCGATTTTTGATCTGTGCCGAGCTGGCAGGGATGCGGTCGGACGAGATAGATGTTTCGATCGAGCGGGGTGCTATCACCATCAGCGGACATCGCCCGCAACCAGTGGTGCCAAAATCTGACGATGCGGACGGGGAAGAATCGCTCAGTATTCAGATCATGGAGATCAATGCCGGTCGCTTTGAGCGGCGTATCGCGATCGCAGGAGATGTAGACGTCAAGAACATTACAGCGACCTATCGAAATGGATTCTTGTGGTTGATCGCGCCCAAAATGGGTACGAAATCGATGGATGAAGCATGACCAGAGACGTGGTTGACAACAAGTCGAAAGATTCCGTGGAGGTCGATCCGCAGGAAGAATATGGTGACGAGACCGTCGTGGTTCGCGCTGGACCGACTGGTCCAGGGGGTGACGACGAAGAGCGTATCCCGGATTCGCTCCCGGTCTTGCCGCTTCGTGAAGTCGTGGTGTTTCCAGGAACAGTCATGCCGCTTCGGATCGAGCGGAAGCGCGTTCAGCGGTTGCTGGACAATGCACTGGCGGGCAACCGGATGGTGTGTGCGGTTCCGCAGCGATTCAGCGATATGGAGCATCCGAAACTCGACGACTTATACCGCGTTGGGACAGCCTGCAAAATCCTCAAGCTGATGCGGACCGATGACGGCGCTGAGACGATCATTGTCCACGGCATCTGCCGCGTCGGACTCGTTTCCATCGCACAGGAGCAACCATTCCTTGTGGCGGATGTGCAGTCGCGGACTGATGAGATCACGTTTACGCCGGAAGTAGAGGCGTTGATGCACTCCGTCCGGCAGAATGCCCGACGTGCGATTGAGCTGTCTCCGAATGTTCCGGATGAAGCGATTGATGTGCTGGAAAGTGTTCCTGCACCCGGCGGTCTGGCGGATTTTCTTGCTGCCAATCTCTCGCTCGAGCTGGTCCTCAAGCAGGAGTTGCTCGAGACGTTTGATGTGACGGACCGGTTGAACAAGGTGAATACCGCCATCGCGCGTCAGGTTGAGGTGCTGGAGATTTCTCAGCAGATTCAGACGCAGGTGCGCCATCAGATGGATGAGTCGCAACGTGAGTATTATCTGCGCGAGCAGCTAAAAGCCATTCAGCAGGAGCTTGGGCAGGCTGACAATCGCAATGCGGATGTCGATCGCTATAAGGTGCGGGTGGCTGAGGCGAAGATGCCGGAGGATGTTCGGAAGGAGGCAGACCGCGAGCTGAAGCGTCTTGGCGTGATTCCGCAGGCGTCTCCAGAATATTCCAACGCGCTCGATTATCTGGAATGGTTGTGTACGCTTCCCTGGAACACGAGCACGACGGACCGGTTGGAGATCACTCCGGCGGCGAAAATTCTGAATGCGGATCATTACGGGCTGGACAAGGTTAAGAAGCGGATTCTGGAATTCCTCGCGGTTCGAAAGCTCAATCCTGAGGGGCAGGGTCCGATTCTTTGCTTCACCGGTCCGCCCGGCGTTGGGAAGACATCTCTGGGGCGCAGCATCGCTCGTGCGCTGGGCCGGAAGTTCATTCGGATGTCGCTCGGCGGCGTCCACGATGAGGCAGACATTCGCGGGCATCGTCGGACGTATATTGGTGCGATGCCAGGGCGGATTATTCAGGAGATTCGCAAGGCCGGGTCGAACAATCCGGTCTTTATGCTCGACGAGGTGGACAAAATCGGGAAGGATTTTCGCGGTGATCCTGCGGCTGCCCTTCTGGAGGTGCTCGACCCTGCTCAGAATGCGACCTTCACCGATCACTATCTTGAAGTGCCATTTGATCTCTCGAACGTGATGTTTATTGCGACAGCCAACTACACCGGAGCGATTCCCGGCCCGCTTTGGGATCGGATGGAAGTCATCGAAATTTCGGGGTACACCGAGCGCGAAAAGCTGCAAATTGCCCGGCGATACCTCGTACCACGGCGACTTTCCGAGACGGGTCTGGATAAAAAACAGCTTAAATTCGACGACGAAGCCCTGCGGAATATCATCTCTCAGTACACGCGTGAAGCTGGTGTTCGTGGGCTTGAGCGGAAGATCGGGGCGGTGTGTAGATCGCGGGCGATGGCGCTGGTGAGCGGTAAGCGGCGGAGTGGACGTGTGACAGCCCGAAGCCTGCAAAAAGACCTGGGGCATCCGACGTATGAGTCTGAGATTGCAGCGAGAGAAGCGTCGCCGGGTGTTGCGACCGGGTTGGCGTTTACACCCGTCGGCGGCGAGATTCTCTTCGTCGAAGCCACCAGGATGCCAGGGAACGGTCGTTTGAAGCTGACCGGACAGATCGGGGATGTGATGCGGGAAAGCGCTGAGGCTGCCTATTCCATCATCAGATATCGGGGCAGTGACTGGGGGATCAATCAAAAACTGCTGGCTGCTTCCGATTACCACATTCACGTACCAGCCGGTGCGATCCCCAAGGATGGACCGTCTGCTGGCGTGGCGATGCTGACGTCGCTGGTATCGACCCTGACCGATCAGCCGGTTGACCCCCGTACGGGGATGACGGGTGAAATCACGCTCCGGGGAACCGTGCTGCCCGTCGGCGGGATTCGTGAGAAGGTGCTGGCGGGGCATCGCGCCGGGCTGAAACGTATCCTCCTGCCGCAGCGGAATATCCGCGATTTGGAGGAATTGCCGAAGGACGTGCGGGACGACATCGAATATGTGCCGATCAAGTCGATCGATCAGTTGATCCGCCAGGTTTTCCCGGTCGTTGGGAAGAAAATCAAACGGACGACGAAAGCGAAAACGAAGAAGCCCAAGGGTAAAGTCGCAGCCAAAGCATCCCGGCGAGCCTCAACCTCCGGGCGTAAAAAATCATGATGGTTGAGGGTGACGGCGAATTGTCGAAGGCAGATGTCGGGGCTGCGGCGGAGGGTCAGAAGGCTGAGATCGAGGTTGCGGCGGAGAGCCTGAAGGTAGATATCGGGGTTGCGGCGGAGAGTTTGAAGGCAGATGGCGTGCGTGGCTTGATGAATGAGGCACCGGAATCGCTCGCTGCGTGGATGGTGGAAATCGGGGAGAAGGGGTATCGGGCGAAGCAGGTTCTGGAATGGGTCTACGCGAGGGGTGCTGAGTCGTTTGAAACGATGTCGAATCTCCCGAAATCGCTTCGCGAGCGGTTGATGGGTGAATTTTGCGTTTATGAATCTCAAATCGCGCAGCAGCAATCCGCTTCAGATGGAACTATTAAAACGTTGCTTCAATGGCCCGATCGTACGACGACCGAGTGCGTTCTGATTCCTGATGGCGATCGGCGGACAGCCTGCATTTCGACGCAGGTGGGTTGCCCGGTTGGGTGCGTGTTTTGTGCGAGTGGGCTGGATGGGTTGGCCCGACACCTGACTGCCGGTCAGATCGTGGAGCAGGCGATGCGGGTCGCGAATCTGAGCGATAATCGCCGGTTGACGAATGTGGTTTTTATGGGACTTGGCGAACCGTTGCATAATTATGAGGCGACGGTTGGGGCGTTGCGGACGCTGAATGCGGACTGGGCGATGAATGTTGGTGCTCGGAAGGTGACGATCAGTACGGTCGGGTTGCCCAAGCAGATCAAGCGGCTTGCGGACGAAAAACTTCAAGTGACACTTGCTATTTCGCTGCACGCTCCGAATGATGCGTTGCGGCGGGAGATTATTCCCTGGGCTCAGTCGATCGCGATTGAGGAGCTGATTGAGGCTGCACGTTATTATTTCCAGCAGACGGGGCGTGAAGTGACAGTTGAATATATCCTGCTCGGCGGGTTGAACGATGATCGGCGACACGCGATGGAGCTATCCACGGTGGCCAAGCGCATGCGGAGCAATATCAATTTGATCCGTTACAACCCTGTGGAGGGGTTGCCGTATCGAAGGCCTACCAGCGATGCGACGCAGCGTTTTCAGGGTGTTTTGCGGGATCGGGGTGCCAATGTTCACGTCCGAAAAAGTCGGGGGCTGGATATTGATGGTGCCTGCGGGCAGTTGCGCCGGCGACATGGTGGGTGAGTTTCAGTCTTCCGGCGTACGGTCTTTCATCTGGTCATGGGCGAGGAGTGCAGCGCCGACGACGCCTGCGTATTGACCAAGCCCGTGCAGATCGACCCGCATGCCCTGCGGAATGAGCGTGCTTTCGGATTGTGCTGCGAGGCTTGCTGCCTGGCGGACGAGCGATGGCAGGACAAGCGTGACGCCGCCGGCGATTACGAGCGTATCCACCGAGTAGATATGGGCGATGTTGAGGATTCCTGTGGCGAGGTATCGGGCAGACTGTTCGATGAAGTCGGCTGCGGGTGCGTCGCCTTCGTGGTAGGCGAGTTCGACGTCGTCGAGTCCCTGATCGAACCCTGCCTTCTGGGCAGCTTTGTTCAGTGCGGGTCCGGAGACGCGGGATTCGAGCGATCCCTGTACGCCTGCTCTGCACATGGGTGCGTCGGTGGCGGTGTCGCAGATGAGGTGTCCGAGGTGGCCTGCTGCGTGGTGGGTGTGGCGGAGGACGGATCCGTTGAGGATGATCGCTCCGCCGACGCCGGTGCCGAGGGTGATGCAGGCGAAGCGTTTTGACGCTTTTTCGCGGCAGCAGAATTCTCCCCATGCTGCTGCGACGGCGTCGGAGTCTAGGATGGTTTTGAGGCCTGTGCGTTCGATGATGTGGTCGCGGAGGGGGAGTCCTTCGATGAATGGGAGGTTGGCTGCCTTGACGATGGCGGACCTGCCGGGTTCGAGGAGTCCGGGGACGCCGACGCCTGCTGCTTCCGGGGTTGGGAAGGAATCGGTTTCCTCGCGGCAGATGCGGTACGCTTCCTCAATCCAGTCGATGAGGTCGGTACCGTTGTTGGTATCCGGGGTTTCGGTGGATCGGTCCGCGAGGATTCTGCCATGTGTATCGACGATACCGAGGCGTGTGTGGGTTCCGCCGATATCGATGCCGACGTAGTTCTGGGCGTTGTTATTCTCTTCCGTATTGGTCACGGTAGTTTCATTGCCTGCTCTCCGCTGCACCCGAAGTATCGCGTGTACCCGGAGTATCGCGAGTTTTCATCTATCCACTCTCCCTGTAAACTCCCTTATACCCATCTGTGCGTTCGACACAACTGACGGCGTGAGCGCAGGGCATTGATGGGTGTATGGCCGTTCAGGCGGGTGATACAATCGGGGCGGGTACCCACCTCTTTCAGGGGTGAGGGAGACGAGGATCAACGTTCTTACTCGCAACAATAACGTCGTACACGCAGATCAAGCTGTCATCGTCTCCCCCATGTCTGAAGACATGGGCCACCGCGCCTGCGGTTCAGTGGGAGGCTTACCATTTCGTACTGATATGGAGCTAATGTGCCAATGGCGTGGGTGGATATGATTGTCGTGGCAGTGTATTTTCTGTCCGTGGTCGCGATTGGTGTATGGTCTGGTCGGGAAGAGAAGACGACTGAGGATTATTTTCTGGGGAGTCGTCGACAACCCTGGTTGATTGTTGGGCTGTCGATATTGGCGACCGAGCTGAGTGCAATCACGTTTGTGGGTGTACCGGGCAGGGCGTTTGCGACGAATTGCGATTATATACAACTCTATTTTGGTTCATTTCTGGGTCGTATGGTTGTTGTCTTGTGGGTGTTACCGGCGTTTTATCGCTCGCGGGTGACGACTGTCTATGAATATCTGGGGCGGCGGTTCGGAAAGTGGACGCGTGGGACGGCTGCTGTGTTGTTTTTCGTGTCGCGAATTATTGGAAGTGGGTTGCGGCTGCTGGCTGCCTCGATTGCGGTCAGCGTCATTCTCGGGTGGGATTTGCAATTTGTGATTGTCGGGACGGCTATATTTGCAGTGGGATACACGATGTTCGGTGGGATCAAGGCGATCATCTGGACGGACGCTTTGCAGGCGATTGTGTTTTTGTCCGGGGCTTTTGCTGCGTTGATTTATATGGTGGTTGTGACGCCGGGGTCTGTGATGGATCAGGTGCAGCTTGCATCGGAAGCGGGGAAATTGCATGTATTCGACTGGGGAACGGATTGGAACACGGACAAAGTATTTTGGGTATTGGTCATACATGCTGCATTTCTAAATGCTGCTGTCTTTGGAACGGATCAGGATTTGACGCAGCGGATGTTGACCTGTTCGGATGCCCGAGACGGTCAGCGATCATTGCTGTTCAATGCCCTGGCGGGTTTTCCGGTCATCGTGTTGTTTCTAGCAGTCGGCGTGGGTATGTATGGATATTATGCAGCGTTTCCGGAAATGGCACCTGTGGACGGGACTGCGAGGGATCGATTGTTTCCGCATTTTATTTCCAATGCGTTACCGTCCGGGTGGGGGATCAAGGGGTTGCTGGTGTGCGGGGTGTTTGCGGCTGCCATGTCGAGTCTGGATTCGGCGCTTGGAGCGCTCTCTTCGACTGCGGTGGTGGATTTTTATCAGCCCTATATTGCGCGTGCTCGGAGTGCGACGCATTATCTTCGGGCGGGGCGAATCTTTTCAGCGTGTTTTGGCGTGCTATTGGTGGTGACAGCCATGGGATTTTCGGGGCGGAGTGATTTATTGCAGGAGGCGTTTGACTGGGCGAGTTTGATATTTGGCTCGATGCTGGGCGTGTTTTTATTGGGCGTTCTGACGACACGGCGAGGGAGTGATGTTGCCAATGTTGTGGCGATGCTGACGGGTGTGGGCATCCTGGCTGGGATGAAGTTTCGACAGGACGCGACGGATGAGGTGCTGCTTGCCTGGCCTTGGTGGATCGTGTTTGGGACGTTGTGGACGTTCGGGATTGGGGCGCTCTTTCGGGGAGCGGGGCGTTCATCTCTCAGCAAGCGTTGTGCGGACGTTTCCGCTGTGTGAGTCTAGGCAGCGGCGTGCGGCGCCTGGTGGGAGGTTTTTCATGTGCATGACCAGGGCGGTTTTGATGTGTCCGCTGGCGGACTGGAGCAGTGATTGTGCGGCGGCGTGGTCGAGGTCGGTGATTTCGCTGACGATGCGGATGGCGCGGTCGTGGAGTTTGTCGCAGGCGCTGGTGTTGAGGTCGACCATCAGATTTTCGTAGACCTTGCCGATCCGGACCATGCTGATGGTGGTAATCATATTGAGTACGAGCTTTGTGGCTGTCCCTGCTTTCATGCGTGTGCTGCCAGTGATGACTTCGGGACCGGTGAGGATACGGATGGAGACGTCGGCTGCGTCGGTCGTTTGACCGCGCGGGACGCAGGCGAGGAAGACGGTTTTGGCGTTGCGTTACTTGGCGCGTTTGATTGCGGCGTGGACGTAGGGCGTGGTGCCACCGGTGGCGATGCCAAATACGACGTCCCTGTCGGAGACGCTGATAGTGTCGATGGCAGCCGCAGCCGCGTCGCGATCGTCTTCTGCGCCTTCGATGCTTCGGCGGAGTGCGTCCCAGCCACCAGCGATGAGTCCACGGACCATTTCCGGATCCGAGCAGAAGGTTGGAGGGCACTCGGCAGCATCGAGTACGCCGAGTCGACCGCTCGTACCAGCACCGACGTAGATCAATCGCCCGCCCTTCTGGAACGCGGAGACGATGAGGTCGATCGCACTGAGTATATCGATCTTGGCTGCGGCGACTGCGGGCGCGACGCTGGCGTCTTCGGTCGCGATGATGTCGAAGGCGTCGGCGATGGACAGTGCGTCGATGCGTGCGGATCGTTCGTTGCGGTGTTCGGTGAGGAGGTGGCCTCTGGTTTCGCTCATGCTCGGTCGCTCCTGTTGATCGTGACGTTTGTGAAATAGTGCTTTAGGATTTGTTCGTGGTCGTAACCAGCGAGCGACATTCCTAGTGCTCCAATCTGACATAATCCCGCACCATGCCCCCAGCCCGCACCGTGATAAATGACGTTGCTGATCGCACCACCCGCATCGTGCCTTCGTGACAAGGTGATGGCAGTGCTGAAGAGGAAATCGGGATGGAGGGCCTGGCGGATGTTGTACTGGTCGTGAATTGTGAGCGTTGTGGCGTTCATTGACGAGGTGGTGACATCGATTTCCACGGAGGTTGCACGTCCGCTGTCACCCCGGGATGCGATACGAATATCGGTGAGTTGATGGGCATCGTGGAAGTCCGATATGTGGTGTTTCAGGTTTGCGAGAAGGTCTGTGGCGGCGATTTCCTTCGTCCATCGGAACCAGGATTGTCCATCGTCGATGCGACCCAGGTAGCGAGGGACGTCTGTGGGCGATACATATTTGGCGCTGCAAAACGCGTCTGCACGCGTCAGCCACGCTCTGCGTATGAATTCGGTGCTTGAGTTGGGGTTGGCGGATGCGAGGTTGTGGATGTGGGATTCGGGTGGGGCGTCGACGACGCTGTGTTGACCGGGTTTTGGGACCGACCAGACGTGTTCGGGAGATTCGGTGATCCCGCCGCAGCACTTTGCGTAATTGGCATCGACGACGCATCCTGAGCTGTGGATCAGGATGAGGCTGGCGGTTTGATCGACAGCTTTGACGGCGGATTCGGACAGGTGCTCGATGCCTTGATATCGCTGGCAGCAGTCGTCGTTACAGTAATCGATACCCAGGTTGGCGTGCTTGTGTTCTGACGCAGCCAGCATCCAGGATCGAGCAGTCACGCACTGGGCTTTGAGGAATTCGATCGGACAGGCAGAACTCATTTCGGCGGTGATAACGCCTTTGAGGTAGGTCTCCCTGGGGAGTTCGTTGATCAGCATCAGCCAGCCACGTTCATTGGAGATTTCGATGGCGTCAGGGAGGACGACGTCAATGCTGGTTGCGAAGTGGAACCCGCGACCAGCCTGGATGTGCTGGATGGAAATACCCGTGGTGGGGTCGGAGTTTTCTGGGCGTAAGACGCACCGGTTGCAGGTATGCTCTGAGTCTGAGTGCCGAATGGTGACATTCTGATCGCCGGCGGACACTGCCTGGTCTTCGGCGGACACTGTCTGATCTCCGGCGGACACTGTTTGATCTGCTGCGGACACTGCCTGGTTTCCGGCAGTCACTGTGATGGTCGTGTTGCGGATCGGGGTATCATTCAAGAAGTACGGGTGGTCAGGGATGTGGAGCGTGGTGGTGTTGCGCTGATCTTCTGGAAGAATGATCCCGATGCGCACATTTCGAGTGTGTGTTGTTGTCGGTTGGTTGTGAGTGGTGCTGTTTGTCTGCTTGCGCATGGCAAATGAAGCCTGTTGGCGTCGGTACGGGTTCGCGATGATGGACAAATCGGTCAACTTGCGACAGTGTACCGTTTCGGCCGCGAGTTTTCGAGTATCACGGTTTTGCGGTTTTGGAGGTTCAAATGGAGTGGAGTTCTGAGCGTTTACGCGTTCACTCAAAATATCCGTTTCGGATTGCACGACCCGGTGGGAGCGTGTCGGGGCGGAATGTGGATCGGGTGATCGTGCGGTGTCTGCATGACGGAACCATAGGGATGGGGGAAGCGTCGCCGGTCCCATACTATGGCGAAACGCTCGATACCGTGGAACATGTCGTCCAGCAGCTGAATCGCGATGCTTCTTTGATCGGGGATGACCTGTATGCCGTGTCGGAAATTGTACGGAGGCTTGTGGATCGGTTCGATCAGCACCGGGCGGCTGTGTCAGCCATCGACGCTGCCTTGCACGATTGGATCGGTCAAAAACTCGGCATCCCGGTCTGGCGATTGCTGGGGTTGAGTATGCGGAACGTCCCAGCCACGTCGATGAGCATCGGGCTGGATGAACCGGAGGTGATGGTTGAGCGTGTACGCGAGGCGAGCGGATTTTCTGCTTTGAAAATCAAGGTAGGAACGGACCGTGACGAGGAGACGCTGGCGCTCATTCGGGAAGCGGTTCCCGAGGCAAAATTACGTCTGGATGTCAATGAAGGGTGGACGCCGGATGAAGCATTGGACCGGATTGAGGCGTTGTCGCGATTCAGCCCGGAATTCATCGAGCAGCCGATACCAGCCGGTCATCTGGACGACCTTCGGCGTATCCATGAGCAGTCTCCCATACCGATATATGCGGATGAAGATGTCGTGTGTCCGGAGGATATATTGCGGTTGCAGGGGTGTGTCAGCGGCGTCAATATCAAGCTGGTTAAGTGCGGGGGAATCCGCGAAGCACTTCGGATGATTCACCTCTCGCGTGCGGCGGACTTAAAAATCATGCTTGGCTGCATGGCTGAAACGTCGCTGGGGATTGCAGCGGCTGTGAGCATCTCATCCCTGGTAGACCTTGTGGATCTGGACGGTCACCTGTTGCTTTCCGACGAACCCTTTGGAGCGCTCACACTGGATGGCGATCGCGTATTATGTCACGATGCTCCAGGGTTTGGCTTATCCGTAAGGCCTGATCTGTAAGGCCTGACTCATCATCATGGACGCTGACTGGTCGACATGAAACGTACACTTTCCACTGCGGTTTATTGCATCATACTGACAATCGAAAGTTGCGCTACACCCGGGCAGCGCGAAGATAAGATATCTCGATATGTATCGGACCAGATCGCCGTATGCGGACGATTGTACGCGACGGGGGTAAAGGTCGTTCGGTGGGACGAACCGGGCGGATTCGATGGTTACATGGAAACATGCTTTTTCGATCACTCACGCGTCCTGCCGCATAAACCAGCGAAAGGGTGTGACACCGCCAGACGATACAGCGTTCGCGCGTGTCTGGTGAACGAAACCGATCCTGTCGATGATGATCTGGCGTGGCTGAGTGTGCGGGAGGCTGTGCGACAAATCATCGTCCATTACGACGCATCCGGTACGAGCAGGCGATGCTTCAACGTGCTACACGATCAACGCGGTTTAAGCAGTCATTTTCTGCTCGACACCGATGGGACCATTTATCAGACGCTCGATGTTCGGGTGCGGGCGAGGCATGCCGGGTCAGCCAACGATGTTTCCGTCGGCGTGGAAATCGCAAATGTCGGTGCATATGACACGCTTGCTGACCTGGAGAAAGCAGCCTCACTACACGGAGCGCTGTCAGAGGATCGCGGAGCAGTACACACGGGCGTCATTCAGGGCAGGTCGATTTATCAGTACGGATTCACCGACGCACAATATGTCTCACTGATCCACCTGATCCGGACGTTGCGTCGGGCGCTGCCGAATATCGGTAGCAACACTCCACGGCAGAGCGACGGAATGGTGGCGGTCAAGGTCTGCCCCGAAGAGCAGCAGCACACGTTTTCCGGGATACTGGGGCATTATCATGTGTCCGCAGCCAAGGTGGATCCCGGTCCAGCCTTTGACTGGACACGCGTCTTAAGTGGTGTGGAACAAGGTGAGCGATCGCAGCCATCGGGTTCGCCCATGAACCCATAGAACCCCCACAAAATGAAGGTTGCAGCGTTCAGGGCATGTCTTGTGTGAGATAGGGTATGTCTTGCGTGGGGTGATGATGTTCGTTCCGATAAGACGTGGATCGTCTTGAGATTCGTTGACCCACGCAACGGTATTGCATAGACTGTATCCATGCGGACTTTTGCACTCATGGCCATTCTCTGGAGCCTCGTGGCGATGCCAACGCTATGTCGGGCGGGCATCCTTGTAGAATGCTGCACGCAGGGTTTCCCAGGACATGAAGAGGGTTTCCCGGGACATGAGATCTTACGCAGCTCGCCGGATAAATGCCCCGGCAGCTGCCCGTGCGACACAAGTGGTGATACGCCCCGTGGTGGTGATACATCCCGTGGCGGCGATACACCCATCGATCCGGAATCATCCCAACCACGCGACTGCGACACCTGCACAGAATCGTGCAATGTTGTATCAACGCACTCCAAGCCATCAGACGGGGACGACTTCGCCGTCATGCAGGTTGTTGCCATTGTCCCAGTGCGGTCCCCCTGCGACGTATATCTGCCGCATCGGCATCGCTTGCACCCTATCACAACGGGTCAGACAGGCGAACCTGTCCCCATCCCAGCCTCTGAGCGACCACGCCTCATCTGATTTCCTGCCTTCGACTTTCTGATGCCGCGGCGCTTGCGGTCTGATGCAGCGTCGCTTGCGATGCGCCCGTGTCTGGGTTGCCACTTGTGTCGTCCGCAACTGGTACACCCCGTGATACTCAAAAACGAGAAGAATTTGCAGTGGATCTGCTTAGCAGCATCCTGAAAAATGGGCTTGCGGCGGCGATACTGCTCTTACCATACTGCTTTCATAAGAGACGGAGAAGTCATGATGAACACTCACTGCTACCACAGATGTCGCGTGGCAGTCCTGGTGACAACCCTTGCGATGGTCATTTCGGGCGGTTGCAATGTGAAAGATGAACGGGATAAAAGTCGCGTCAGCAAGCCGGTTCCGAAGTCCGCCACAGCCTCCGCAATCGGGCCTGAGACAAGTGCGGTTGCGGTGGATATGTCCAAAGGGTGGTGCAACGGACACAGTGTTCCAGAGTCGGTATGCACCCGTTGCAGCCCGTCGCTGGTGGCAAAGTTCAAGGCTGGTCAGGACTGGTGCGGGGAGCACGGCCTGCCTGAGTCGCAGTGTACGAACTGCAATCCTGAGGCGCGCGAACAATGGGCAGCGTTGAATCCGGCCAATGCAAGGACGCCCACCGGTGGAGACGACTCATCCGTGGAGCGTGCGTCGGTATCAGAGATAGAAAGCGATGAGGTTGTGTTCGGGCCGGCATACAGCCCCGTCGAACCGACGCTCGATCAGGGCTGGTGTGACGGACACGGTGTTCCGGAATCGGTATGCACCCGCTGCGGTGCATCACCGGATCCGTTTATGGAGGCAGGCGACTGGTGCGATGAACACGATCTGCCCGAGACGCAGTGTGTGCTTTGCAACCCGGAGGTCGAGGCAGAATGGGCTAGGCTCAATCCCGCCAGGCAGGAGGAATTTGAGGCGCAAAGGAACGCAGCGGAGCAAAAAACTCTGCCCCATCCTGGCAGTGAGGTGGAAGGATCGATTCAATTGGAGCCAAACCGCCAGCTTCTCACGGGGCGCAATGACAGTCTATGTCAGGTGGATCGTTTGCAGGTCCGATTTTTCGATGGCAGTACTGCGCGAAAGGCGGGTATTGAGACTGAGGTCGTTCGGACTCGCCGGTTGTCAAACGCGATCGAGTGTCTTGCTGAGGTGGGCTTTGATGAGACGCGGCTTGTCAGGGTCACGCCACGGGTATCGGGTGTGGTCACGGAGTCTGCTGTCGAAATCGGGCGTGTTGTCAGCACGGATGATCTTCTCGCCGTGATGGAGAGTCCCACGCTTGGGCAAGCGAAGAGTCGCTACATCAGCGTGCGTGAAGGATACCTCCTCGCGACGTCGGATTTCGAGCGTGTGGACACGATCTTCCGGGGGACGCAGCGAATGTTGGCGATTTGCACGGCAGCGACCTCTTCCGGTGACGTGCGGGAAGAACTCATCGAAGTTCGGGTCGGTGACGCCAAGAGTCGCCTGCTGCAAGCGCATGCCTCTCTGGAACTGGCCCGCTCGACACTCAAGCGGGAGCAATCGCTGTTCGACAAGAAGATCAGCAGCGAACAGTCCTTGGAGACTGCCAGGAGCAATCTTGCTTCGGCGGAGGCGGATTTCCACGCCACGCACGAGGCTGTCACTTTTGCAAGCGAGCGAGATCGTCTTGCGGCGATGCGTACGCTGAAAGTGGCCAGGAGTGAGCTCGATGCGGTTGCCCGCGAGCTTCACATCCTCGGCCTGGACGATGCGCAGCTGGCGACGATCGGCAGCGAATCTGGGGTCGCGCTTTCGCGGTACGAACTGCGCAGCCCGGCGTCAGGTCGCATTGTCGAGCGGCGGGCGGTTGTTGGCGAAGTCGTCGAGCAGCAGGATGCGCTCTTCACGGTGGCTGATCTATCAACGATGTGGGTCATGATGGACCTGCGCGAACGCGATCTGACGCTGGTGCGTGTTGGCTTGCCGGTATTGCTCACAGTGGACGGTCTGCCCGGTCACGCATTCGACGGGGTCGTATCGTGGATCAGCGACATGGTGGACGATCGAACCCGAACCGTCAAAGTCCGGGCGAATTTCCTGAACCAGCATGGCCTGCTCCGCGCGAATATGTTCGGGCATGCACGGATCATCGTGCGCGACAACGACGAAGTGGTTTCCATCCCAACGGATGCTGTCCAGACCGATGGCTGCTGTCAACTGGTGTTCGTCAAGCAGAATGAAACGCTCTTTGAACCGCGCAAGGTCACCTTGGGCGCCAGCGTGAACGGGCATGTTGAAATTCTTGCAGGCCTCACGCCGGGCGAATCCGTGGTCACCGTTGGGAGCTTCCTGATGAAAACCGAAATCCTCAAATCCAACATCGGCGCTGGCTGCTGCGACGTAGAACAAGGAAGGTAAAAACCATGCTCAACGCCGTCATATACTGGTCGCTCCAGCATCGCTTCATGGTGATTGCGATTGCTCTGGGGCTGGCTGTCACGGGTGCTTTTTCACTGTCGCAGCTTCCGATCGACGCGTTTCCTGATACCACACCCGTGCAGGTTCAGGTCAACACGGTCGCGCCAGCCCTCTCCCCCGTCGAAATCGAACAGCAGATCACGTTTCCCGTGGAGCAGGCCATCAGCGGTTTGAAGGGGCTTGTCGAAGTCCGCTCCATCTCAAAGTTCGGCCTGTCGCAAGTCACGGTCATTTTCGACGACGATACCGACATCTATCTCGCCAGACAGCAGGTGATGGAACGTCTGAGTACCGTCGAATTACCAGATGGATTGTCGCAACCCGCGATGGGACCGGTGGCTACGGGTCTCGGAGAAGTGTTCCACTACATCCTCACCAGCGACACGAAAAACCTCAGCGACCTGCGTGCAATTCAGGACTGGATCATCCGGCCACAGCTTCGCAGCGTCCCAGGCGTGGCGGAGGTGAACAGTTGGGGAGGGTACGAACGTCACTACCAGGTCGTCGTTGAACCTGCGAAACTGACAAAATACAACCTGTCGCTTCTGGACTTGTTCAACGCCCTTCGCCGCAACAATGCCAACGTCGGCGGCGGAAACATCACGCGTTCCGGAGAGCAGTTGCTCGTTCAGGGCATCGGGTTCGTGACCACGCTCGAAGAGATCGGCAACATCGTCGTGACCGCCAGAGACGGCTTGCCCATCTACGTGCGCGATCTCGGCGATCTGGTCGACGGACACGAGGTACGCCGAGGGGCCGTCACTTATGGTGGCAGCGGCGAGGCAGTACTCGGGCTTGGTTTCATGCTCATGGGCGAGAACAGCAGAGATGTCACCGAGCGACTGAAAACGCGCATGGAACAGGTCAGAATGTCGCTTCCACCAGATGTGGAGGTCAGGACCGTGTACGATCGGACGGACCTCGTCGACCATGTCCTCAACACGGTGAGAACCAACCTGTTCGAGGGGGCGATCCTCGTGGTCGTCGTCCTGTTCCTGTTCTTGGGGAACTTCAGGGCTGGACTGATTGTTGCGCTGGCGATTCCACTCTCAATGCTGTTCGCCGGAAACCTCATGCTTCGTGTCGGGATCGCCGGAAGCCTGATGAGCTTAGGGGCCATCGATTTCGGACTCATCGTAGACAGTTCGGTCATCATGATCGAAAACAGCGTCCGACACCTGGCAGACAGCAAGGACGAACGATCCAGAATCGAGATCGTACGCGACGCAGCCGTCGAAGTACGCAAGCCAACCATGTTCGGCGAACTCATCATCATGATCGTATACCTGCCAATCCTCACTCTCGAAGGCATTGAGGGAAAGCTCTTCTCTCCCATGGCCCTCACCGTAATCTTCGCACTCGCAGGATCCATGATCGCATCACTGACGCTCATGCCCGTACTCGCCAGCCTCTGTCTGCCAAAGAAACGCAAGGACCGCGAACCAGTCATCATCCGCATCGCAAAACGCATATACGCACCCATGCTTCGCTACGTCCTCAAGACGAGATGGGCAGCGCTGACGGTCACAGCCATCAGTCTTCTCGCCGCCGTATGGATCGGACGGGATCTTGGTGCAGTATTCATTCCGCGACTCTCCGAGGGGGCCATCGTCATCAACACCGTACGCCTCGCAGGGGTCTCCGTGGAAGAATCTGTACGATACGGTACACAGATCGAACGGACGCTGCTGGAACGATTCCCCGATGAAATCGATGACATCTGGTCGCGCACAGGAACAGCAGAGGTCGCGACCGATCCGATGGGCATCGAGCTGACCGACGTGTTCATCACACTGCACCCGCGAGAGCGATGGAAGAAAGCAACCACACAGGCAGAACTCGTCCTCATGATGGAAGGCGAGCTGGCAACCATGCCCGCCATGCGCGCCATCTTCACCCAGCCCATCGAAATGCGGGTCAATGAGATGGTGGCTGGCATCCGCAGCGATCTCGGCGTGAAAGTCTTCGGTGACGAGTTCGAACAGCTCAAATCCATCGCCGGACAGATCGAGGGCATCCTGAAATCCATCCCCGGAAGTGCAGATACCGTCACCGAGCAAGTCACAGGCCTGCCCATGCTGAAAATTCGATTGCGACAGGACCAGCTCGCACGATACGGCGTCCCCGCCAGCGAAGTATTGGATTATATCGCCGCCATCGGCAACATACGCCTCGGCGAAATCCGACAGGGGCAGGTACGCTTCCCACTCTCAGTGCGATTACCCGACGAATATCGCACCGACCCGGAACGCGTCGCAAACCTCCTCATCCCAACAGCTTCAGGACAACTCCTGCCACTCACACGTCTGGCAGAACTGGAAATCGTTGACGGCCCCTCCACAATCAACCGTGAATGGAGCAAACGACGCGTGGTCGTTCAGTGCAACGCACGCGGGCGAGACGTCGCAAGCCTGGTCGCCGAAGCGCGGGAACGAATCGAATCAGAAGTCGACTTCCCAACGGGCTACTTCGTCCGATACGGAGGCCAGTTTGAACATCTGGAACGGGCAGCAACCCGCCTGATGTTTGTAGTACCCCTCGCACTAAGCCTCATCTTCTTCCTGCTCTATATCACATACGGACGCGTCACAGATGTCGTCCGAATCTTCATGACCCTGCCCATGGCTGCCGTGGGCGGCATCTTTGCATTGCACTTCCGCGACATGCCATTCAGCATCTCAGCCGGCGTCGGATTCGTCGCAATGTCCGGAGTCTCAGTCCTCGGAGATATGGTCTTCGTCTCCTACCTGAGAAGCCTGCTCGATAAGGGCATGTCCATGTACGAAGCCATCGAAAAAACAGCAATGATGCGACTCCGACCAGTCCTCATGACCGGACTGGTGGCCGCACTGGGTTTCATCCCAATGGCATTCAACACGGGCGTCGGTGCGGAGGTCCAGCGACCCCTCGCCACGGTCGTCATCGGCGGCGTACTCACATCGACAATGCTGACATTGCTCGTCCTTCCCGTGTTCTATTCAATGCTGAGCGAAAAACCGAAGAAACCCTGACCATGAACGATCCACACGCAGAGCAGCCGCGAAAGCATCCCCCACTATTTTCCATTTTGCCCAATCCACGCTCACCGAGGGATTGCAGGAAGGAACCGAAGTGCTTATCTTACAGGAGCTTGAAAGCAACTCGCCACCGTAGCTCAGTTGGTAGAGCAGCGGTTTTGTAAACCGCAGGTCAACGGTTCGAGCCCGTTCGGTGGCCTTTGAATAACACGGTCGATTATTGATGCGACCGACTGCATAACACCAGCCATCATGACTTAACTTCAGTCATGGCAGTGGCTTACATGACTACATCTGCCAGCGACATATCTACATGTCCGCCATCGACATACTGAATCCGGAAGCGGCATACTGACGTTTTCGAAAAAAATGTCAGGCCGGAACACAGCTTCATGACGCAACTATCAATCCACCCAAACCTCACTATCCACCCAACCCTCACTGCCCACCCAAACCTCGTTTCCGTATGAATAGATTACCGGGAAACTGAGCAACAAAACCCTTCATCTGCAGTTTCGTCAGCGAGGAAGCCACCATCTGCGGAGCAACGCCCGAAGCCCGTAAGATGTTCTCAAGCGACGTCTCATCAGCCCCAATGGCTCCGAGCACCGCACGTTCTACCTCATCAAGACCAGCATCAACCTGAGAGGCGACCGGGACGCGAGCAGTTTCGTCCATTCCTGCCCCAGTTTCAGGCCTCATCAGTTCACCGGCAGCGCCGAGCTCATCCAGCACATCATCCAGACACGAGATCAGCTTCGCACCGCCATCGCGAATCAACGCATTCGTACCATGAGCATACGGATTCGTAATCAAACCCGGCAACGCAAACACCTCGCGATTGTATTCATTCGCCAACCGAGCAGAAATCAACGCCCCACTACGCTTGCCAGCCTCAATCACGATCACGCCCATGGACATCCCCACAACAATCCGGTTCCGAGGAGGAAAATGCGCAGCATCCGGAGGCGTATCCATGGGAAGTTCAGAAATCACCGCACCAGATGCTGCAATCCGATCCGCAAGCTCAGCATGTTCCGATGGATAGATATGATTCAGCCCACACCCCAACACAGCAAGCGTCCGCCCACCAGCGGACATCGCACCATAATGAGCAGCACCATCCGCACCACGCGCCATCCCGGAAATCACCGTAAAATCAGCATGACCCAACGACGCCCCAAACCGCTCAGCCTGTTCAATCCCATACCGACTGCACCGACGAGATCCCACAATCGCCACAGATACCCCATCCTCACGCCGAAGGTCACCACGCACATACAGGCAGATCGGCGGGTCGGGAATGTGTCGAAGCAACGCCGGATAACTCTCATCCTCCAAGCAGACGATCCGAACACCGCTCCGCGCAGCCAACGCCACCTCCCTGGCCCCGCCATCGCCATTCCGAGCAGCCACCACAGCCGCAGCCCGCTTCTGACCCACATCCTCAACGCGTTCAAGCTCAGCAAGAGAGGCACCAAATACCTTCTCAATCGCCCCAAAATGCTCAACCAGATTCTTCGCACAGACAGGACCAATCCCATCCGCACCCTTCAGCCGCAAATACAGCAACCCGACTTCGGAAATAACCTCTCCGTTAGACGCGACCATCACGATCCTCCTGATTGCCTGCTTCGCCCAGTTGAGCGGCGCGTTGTTATCCGAGCCGTGACCGTAAGGGAGCGGACACTTGGGAAACCGCTCCCTTACGGTCACGGCTCGGATAAAATACCAAATACAACACTACACGCACTTGAGCGAAATCATCACATCGCTCCCAGCGATCTGCACCGCCGTCGAGCTGGCATCTCCATCCAGCGGTTCGCCCGAAATCTCCGTCGCAAGCGTTTCGCCCTCGATATACTTCGCATTCACCCGAATCGCTTCCTTCAGGTCCGCGCAGTCCGTCACAAGACTCAACGAAATCCGGTCCTCCATATCCAGATCCGCATCCTTACGCAGATTCTGCACCTGACGCACAACATCACGCGCCAACCCCTCAAGCTTCAACTCGTGCGTCACACGCTTGTCCAAAAGCACAATCGTCACACCCTGCGTCACGCCAGCCCAATCCTCACCATACGAACGCTCAATCGTCACATCCTCAGCATCGATCTGCACACGTTCACCATGGACATCAATCTCCGGAGACTCACCACGCCCAAGCGCTTCCGAAATCGCCTTCCCATCCACCACGCCAAGCGCCTTACCAACAGCCCCCGCATTCTTCCCATGCTTCGGACCAAGACGCTTCATATTCCCGACCAGCGTCACCTCACATAAATCCGAAAGATCATCCTCAACCGAAACATCTTTAACATTCAGCTCCTCAAGCAGATGATCCCGGAAACGCCCCACCGTCTCACGCTCAGCATCAGTCTCCGGCTGAATCCGCAAAATCGCCAGCGGCTGACGAACCTTCAACTTCGAAACCGTCCGCGCTGCTCTCGCCATCGAAACGATCTTCAACAGGGCAGCCACCTGCTCGGAAAGAGGCTCGTCGATCATCGCAGCATCGGGCTCAGGAAAATCAGTCAGATGGACACTTTCCGGCGCAGACGCATCATGAATCGCCACGAGCTTCTGATAAAGATGCTCGCTCAGAAATGGAATGATAGGAGCCGAAATTTTCGCCACCGACACCAGCGCCTCATGCAACGTCTGATACGCAGCCAGCTTATCGGTATCCCCCTCAGACACCCCACGCCAGAACCGCCGCCGATTCCGACGAATATACCAGTTGCTCAAATCATCGAGATATTTCTCAATCCGACGACACACAGGCGCCAGATCATACGCTTCAAAACTCGCCCGAACATCTCGAATCACAAGCTGCAAGTCCGACAAAATCCACCGATCGATATCCTGTCGCTGCTCAAGCGGAACCTTGGGAGTCTTCAAATCAAAATCGTCAATCCGGGCATAATCGCAGAAGAATTTGTAACAGTTCCAAAGCGACATCAGCACCCGCCGCCGAGTCTCATCCGCAGGCCCAGACGTCACCTTGCAAATCCGCACACCATCCACAGTATGCGTAATCCGCGCACCATCCGCACCCTCGATCGTCACCTCTTCATCAGGGTGCCGCGTCCCAAAAGGCAGGTCCAGCGTCGATGGCTGACCGCAATACATCCAGCGCATCGTATCCACGCCAAGCTGCTCAGCCGCCTCCTCAAACCAGATGGCAGTCCCGTCCGATTTATGCATCGCACGACGCGTCTCATCCAGCACCATCGCGTGTCCAAGCAAATTCTTAAACGGAAGGCGACGCTCCTCCTTACCCTTACCCTTCTCCATCATCGCGCTCATCGACAAAATCGCATAAAACCAGTTCCGAAACTGACCCGGAAAACACTCCGTAATCAGATCCGCAGGAATCCACTCCTCCCAGTAAGCACGATCCGTGTTGTAATTCGTCGTCGAATACGCAACGATCCCAGCGTCCAGCCACGGGTTCCCAACGTCCGGAATCCGCGAAATAGGCTCTCCACAATTGCTGCAAGCGATCTTCACAGCATCCACATACGGACGATGCGGACTGTTCGACTCAACCTGATCAAACCCCTCAACCGCCCGCTCCTGCAACTCATCCCGCCCACCAATCACATCAAACGAACCACATGCATGACACTCCCAGATCGGAAGCGCCAAACCCCAATAACGCTTCTTCGAAATCATCCAGTCCTTCATCGTCGTCAGCCAGTCCAGCTCACGATCCTTACCTCGCATCGCAGCAGGCAACCAGTTCACCTGTGTCGCCATCTCCTTGATATCATCCCGCCAGTCCATCGAGATATACCACTCATCCACCAGACGAAATACCAGCTCATCCCCAGTCCGCCAGCAGTGCGGATACACATGCGGATAAGTCTCCGACGCAACCAGCAACCCCTTCTCCTTCAGGTCCGAAAGCACCATCTCAACCGTCTCGGGATCCGTCGCACGATGACCCGTGAACTTCCCAAAACCCTCAATAAACCTCCCCGCAGAGTCCAGCGGAGCGATCGGAACCAGCTTCTGAACCTTCCCCCACCCATGGTCAACATCACCACAACCCGGAGCAGAATGCACGATCCCCGTACCCTCGCCAGCCACCACATACGATGCACCCTTGGAGGTCTTCCCCGGATCAAACACGCGATGACCATCCCGCCCACAAGGCCAATCCCGATTCGCCGCAGGAATAATATCCATCGGTTCCGCAAATCCACCCGCATGCTGCTGCGCAGGCAATTCATCAAACGGACCGTCATACGTCCAACCAACCATCTCAGATCCGGAAATCTCCCCCTCAAGCTCGTACCCGCCATGCTCCATAAAAATCTGATGAATCGTCTTCAGCTTCGGCGTATCCTTAGGCCACGCCTTACCCCCAAAACCCTCCTTATACTCCTTCGCCAACCGATTGAATTTCAGATTCTCCGCAGCAAAATAGTAAAGCGCACCATCCTTCTTCGCCCGCAGCTTCACATACTTCAAATCACCACTCACAGCAGCCCCGGTGTTCGACGTCAGCGTCCACGGCGTCGTCGTCCAGACCATCAGATACTCATTCTCACGACCACGCAACGGAAACCGCACAAACACAGAAGTATGCGTCACCAGCTTCCGACCCTCTGCAATTTCCATATGCGAATACGCGCAGCCCGCCCGACCGGACCACGGCATCACATCCGTACCCTTATACAGAAACCCAAGCTCGTGACATTTTTTCAGAAAGGACCAGATCGTGTAATTATTATCATCCGCCATCGTGTAGTAGGAGTCATCCCAGTCCATCCAATAACCAAGACGCTTGGACTGCTCCGACTGAATAGCAGCATACTTGTGTACGCGGGCTTTGCAGCTTTCCGTAAACTTATCCAGCCCATGCGACTCAATCTCAGCTTTCGTACTGAGACCAAGCTCCTTCTCAACTTCAATCTCGACCCACAACCCCTGACAGTCGAACCCGTTCTGATACCGACACTCATGCCCCGTCATCGCAAAATACCGATGAAACGCGTCCTTATACGCACGGCCCCACGCATGATGCACACCCATCGGGTTGTTCGCAGTGATAGGACCATCAAGAAAGGACCACTTCTTCTTACCCCGATTCTTCTCCCTCAGCTTCGTGAATGCATCGCACGAATCCCACAACCTGAGCACATCCCGCTCCAGCGCGGGGAAATCAACCTTCGATTCAACCTTCTCAAACGCCATCCGTCACTCCTAATAACAAGCTCACCATCAACACAAGCTGCATCGCACGTTGAAACCGCACCATATCTGAAGGGCGAACACTGCCCGCCGCGAATTCTCTAGAACCCATAATATAAGCCCAACCATTACATTCGCCAAACGCAACCAGGGAATGTACCACAACCACCCCCTGCCACGGCCGTTTGTAGCACAGCAGCCCCCGGCTGTGGTCGTTTGCCCGGCTGTGGCCGTTTGACGCATGCAACGCTACAATTACCCCCATGAACCAGACCGAACCCCAAAGCTCAATCGAATCCCTCAACACCATGGTCCAGTGGATCGCCGAAGTCACAAATCAACCCACAGACCGCGTCCGAACCCGTCTCCGCAACGAATTCGACCACCCCGGAACCACCGTCCGCAACGCCCTACGCCAGGCAGGCGTCACCCCTTACCAGTGGTCCGCAGATCTGGAGCAGTTCTACAGCACCACAGACGCATTCCTCTACGAACTCGTCATCTGGAACCGAAACCGCATCAAAATACAGATGCGTCACGCAACCGCCAGACACATCGCACGCCACCGACCCAATGCATCCGTCCTCAGCATCGGCGACGGTCTCGGTTTCGACTCAGCACACCTCGCAAAAAACGGACACCGCATCACCTACTTCGAGCTGCCAGGCCTCACAGAATCCTTCGCAAGGCGCGTCTTCAGCCGTCAAAACGAAACCATCACAGTCCTGACAGAACCCACCAAAATCCCCCACGAATCCTTCGACGCAATCGTCTGCCTAGACGTCCTCGAACACGTCCCCGACCCCCCCGAATTCGTCCGAATGCTGGCAACATACCTGAAACCCGGTGGCAGGCTCCTCGTCCACGCACCCTTCATGATCGTGCAACCAAGCTGCTCCACCCACCTCAGCAGCAACCGACGATACAGCGGCGACATCACCCTCTACGAACGCAACGGATTCCAGTGTGTAGACGGCGAACTCGCATGGAACCCCATCGTCCTCGAGAGAACGGACGCCCCCCTCCCCTTCATCCGCAGATGGCGACCCAGACAGTGGCTCCTCCGAATCGCACCCTGCTTCATGTCACTCGGAAGATCGTCAGCCACACCATTCTTCTGGGCAGACCGCCTCAGAATGCTAAACGATCGCTGGTTCGTCGGGGAAAAAAGGGGTCGGGAGTCGTTTTGAAGTGCCAATTGAACGCCGGAGGCATGGGGTGCCACTGGCGGCTTGTCCGCCAGTGCGAGTACAACTTCCCGACCATCACACAAAGCGTCCAATAATCCACCAACCCAGACTTCATTCACCAGCAACTCCTACCGATAACCTACTTGTCCCCCGCGCCAGCGTAGAACCCCGCGGGCCAGATCCATCAGGAGAAGCATCGCGAATGAACGACCGAATCCTACTCGTCAACCCGCCAGCAGAAGTCCCACGCGAATGCTACGATACCCCAAACTACCCCCACATAGGCCTCGGATACATCGCCGGATACCTCAAGTCACACAACCAGTCCGCCACCATCATCGACAGCAAGCTCGCAAGAAAATCCGTCCGACAGACCATACACGAAATCATCGAATTCAACCCGCGAATCCTCGGCCTGACTGCCATGACTCACATGGTCGCGACAACGGGCAAAATCGCATCAGCCGTCAAAGCAGCCCTCCCCGACACCACAATCGTACTCGGCGGCTTCCACGGAACATTCCTCCCGGACCGCACACTCAGAGAATTCCCAAGCTTCGACTACCTCATCGTGGGCGAGGGCGAAATCGCATTCCTGGATTTCGTCCAGCACATCCTCGCCGGCAAAGACCCAGCCGCAATACAGGGCGTCGCAAGCAGATTCAAAAAGGGCGACGAAACCCAGATCCGACTCAACGGCCGGGGCAAAATCCCAGACCACCTCGACGAACTCGGCATGCCAGCATGGGAGTTGTTCCCAAAGGCAGAAATGTACCCCATCATGAGTCAGCGCGGCTGCCCCTTCGGATGCAACTTCTGCAGCCGCCCCTATGGCAGAACCCTCCGCCAGCGATCGCCAGAGCATGTCGTCGCAGAACTAACCCGCAGCGTCGAACAGTTCGGATGCAGCGCCGTCGATTTCTACGACGAAACATTCACCGTCCGCAAGGATTATGTCAGCGACGTCTGCGAGCACATCATCACAGCAGGCCTGCACAAAAAACTCCGATTCTGGTCCTACGTCCACGCAAACACCATCGACCTCCCCACAGCCAAAAAGATGAAGAGCGCCGGATTCGCAGAAGTCGGTTTCGGTGTAGAAAGTGGAAATCCAGAAATCATGAAACGCATGCAGAAGGGCGTCACGCGTGAAGACGTCCTCAGGGCAGCCAAGGTCTTCCGCGACGCGAACCTCAAATTCGGCGCATACTTCATCATAGGGCACCCGCACGAAAACCGTCTCACCGCCCTCGACAGCATCGACCTCGCAGCCAAGGTAAACCCCGACTCCGTCGCCTTCGGTATCATGACACCCTACCCCGGCACGCAGGTCTGGGAGATGGCAACGCGCGGCGAAGCAGGCTACAAAATGCTGACCACAAACTGGGAAGATTTCAACAAACAGATCGGATCAGCTCTGGAGCTGGAAAACCTCTCCCGCAAGCAGATGGAGATCCTCCAGCTTCGCGGCTACCTCACGGTCTACCTCCGAAATTTCAGATTCCGCGAGATGGCTGAGGCGATCTGGACCAATAAAAAACGCATCGTCTTCATCCTGAAAAAGCTCGTCACCAGAAAGAGCGCAGCCGCAAGCTCCTCCTGGCTGGACGGAACAGGAAAGCAACCCATCCTCGCAGGGTAGCATGGCAGCAGGGCAGCAGGGTAGGGTCCGCTGTGCAGACCATGACATTCTGAGCAGGTACCCCATCATATAGGGCATGCTATTGCATGCCGTTATGCTGTCTCATCGCGTAGGGCATGCTATTGCATGCCGTCCTGAAGGCCGTCCCGCGGGTGCCCCATCCTTGAGCGAAGCGGAAGGGTGGGGGACTGACAGCAATTACGCATCGCCGACAACAACGCCATATCGCCGACAGCAACGCCGCATCGCTGACAGCAACGCCATATCGCGTCCCTGCTGGCCAACACGCTGCCGCACCCGGAAATTCCCTACTGCTGCTGCATATACAGCGACATATCCACGATATCGACAAACCCATCGCCATCAAAATCCGCCGCCGCAGCATTCAGCAACCCCTCATCGACCAGCTCTTTCACCGACATCCGCGCCCGGGGACGGGTGTCATACGGCGAGACCGCCGCGGCCGAAGCACCCTTGTCGCAGATCGTTTCCTCGCACCTTGCTTTGTCGTTACCGAAGAAGTTGATTGCGATGAAGGAGAAGTCGATAATGCTGATCAGACCGTCGCCGTTGATGTCAGCGTGAATTTCGGTTGGGCTGGTGCTACAATCGGAGCTGCCATCGGGGATGGTATCACCATTACTGTCGTAGCTCCCGATATTGACCACTGCCGAAATGTAAGCAGTGAAATCAGCGATATCGATTCGGACGTCGCCGTTGATGTTCCCACCGATCAGCCAGTGACTGATCGGGCTGATAGCTGGACTACCTTTGAAGGCGGCATACCAGGCCTCGTCGTTGATGCATTCCACCGAACTTGTCGATCTGAGCGTATGCTTCGGGTCACCCACCTCGATGCACGACCAGTCATTCAATCGCCACGATAGGACCATACGACATATTCCGCGTCGTTACACCACAATTCGATGCAACCTCATTGATCGAACCATTGAAGAACGGGCACTCATATTCAGGTTCGTCATCGACCACGGTAAATGCCCCAGTCTCACACGGCGTACCATTCGCCAGCCCGGACGGAATCACCAGCTTGCCGGCACCGTCGAAGAATCCCGTCACCGGTTTCGCCGGTGACCGGTAGATCACGCCGGGCACGTCACATCTAACCTGCCCCGAAAAATATAGCGTCGCCACAGTCGCCGGTCCCATCGTCCCAGCCGGTGGACCCGCCATGTTCCCAATCTCGACATCAATATACCCAACACCAGGCCCACCCCCATCGGGGTCCACATCGGAAGAAACGACAGAAACAAACGTCTCGTTCGGGAAACTCGACTGCGGATCACTGCCACCAGCAGAAACGCCGAAAAGTGTGAGCGAACCGGAGTCATACTCCAGGGAGAACTGCGCCCCAAACATCTCCGTCGCCGATTCGGTCATCACCACCTCTACAACAATGCTCTCCCCAAGCAGGTAGCATCCATCCACCTCAAAAGTATTGCCCGGCGAAGCATCCAGACACATGTCCGGAACCCCGCCCGCCACCGCAGGCCGAGCACCCTCCTGCCCAAATCCCGCACCACAGCCAATACTCAAAACCACCGATACCACTGCTGTCGCTTTTTCCCATATCATGCCCATTTCCCTTTCAATACTGCTACCAGACACCCTCACGATACCACCAGGTACGCAGTCAGACGCTGCCCAAATATTGAACGCCACGATGGCACGTTCCCTGAATATGCGACATTGTAGCAAAAATGCTAACTCTACATTCAATAGCCGCAGTGTATCCGCAGGGCGGTTTTCACCACCCACAGCGCATAAATCACCCCATTACCGTTCCACATTCCACATAAATCATCTATTATTTCGCAAAATGACCACACAACCTCCGACAAGAAAAACACAGCCTCCGGCAAGCAGCACACCGTCTCCGACAAGCAGAACCGCCGTCCTCAGAGGCATGCGCAGGCGTTGCCCGCGATGTGGTGTTGGCCCGCTCTTTCAGTCTGTATACACCCTCCACGAGCAGTGCGATGCCTGCAAACTCGTCTACGAACCACGCAGTGGCGATACATGGGCATTTATGTACCTCACTACGGGGTTTTTCACCGGCCTCATTGTCGTGGCTATGCTGATATTCCGCCCGGACAACCAGATGGCTGGCAGAATCGCAGTCGGTGTCGCCGCAACCATCCTCATTGTCTGCACCCTCCCAGCCAGAAAAGGCGTCGCCATCGCACTCGAATACCTCATACAAAGACAACACGCTGACCCATACACAGTGCCAGACCCATACACAGTGTCAGAAACTGAAACCCACAGGGAACTCGACGAATGACCTTTACGCAGACGACATACAAAATACGACTCCATACCTGCCTGTCCCTGACCCTCCATACCTGCCCGCTCCTGATCGTTCATACCTGCCTGTGTCTGATCGGTATCTGTCTGTTCCAGGGCATCACCGGCTGTGTATCGGTCGCTCCATCGCCGACGCCATCGCTGCCAGTCAACTGTGACGAACCGACCTCGTTATTCAGTGCGACTGAACTACTCACCCAGGCCGAGCATGATTGCTTCCCATGGGTCAGCGACCTCCGGGGTCGCATCGCCCGGTCCGGTCGGGCATCTGCCTCCATCTGGACCCGTCGCACCGACGCCCGGAACCCGCTTATTACATCAGCAACCCACGCGCTTGGCGTCGGCTGGTTTGGACCGGAAAATACCGATATTCCCGCAACCCTCCGCGATCCGACGATGGAATCCGGTGTGGGCAGAATCTTCCTGTTTGATGAGTCGATTGGATCCTCTGGCGGCGTTGATACCCTTGCGACGCCTGTGTTCAATTTTTTCAATCCTGACATTCCGGCCAGTGAAAACAATAATTCTCTCATCAATATTCTTCCACGGAACGATTTTTTCGTCGGTGTGATCGATCGCCAGAAACTTGCCACCACGCCAGCACAAACGCCCGAACCACTTGTTGCAGGTGAAGTGACACTGTCTGATCCAGTGGGAACCACGCTGGATATTCCGACATTTGCCGATCCCAGTCCCGGCGACATTGTGCTGCTGCTCGGGTTTCCGGGTGAAGGGTCGCTGGCTGGCGATTTTGCTGCGTCGGTTGGGCGTGTGCTCTCTGATGAGGAAGCGACGATCGCGGTCGCAAACCTCGCATTGGTGGATGATGAGGAAGGGGGGATCGCGTATGATGCTGAAGCTGAGATGATCCTTGAGGCAGACGCTGCCGGTGGGATGAGCGGCGGGGGCGTGTTCGATAAGGATCGCCGACAGATTGGCGTCATCGTCCGAGTCTCAGAAGCTGTCAATCTGCCGACATATGTCCGGGCTGTGAGAATGTCGTTTGTTGTCGCGGAATTGAACGATGCATTCGACGCCCTTGCTACCGAAGCACAGGCGACCATCCGACCCTTCATCGAAACGAGTACGGAACAGATGATGAGTACGACACCCATAAGTACGATACCCGTGAGTACGATACCCATGAGTGCAGCACCATGAGTACGCCGACTTTTGAGGCGATTGTTCGCCTGCTGGATGAAACCGAAACGCCTTATCGTCACGTTCATCACGAACCCACCCGCACTTCGGAGGAATCTGCGCGTGTTCGCGGTGAGGACGTTCGCATTGGTGGTAAGGCGCTGCTCATCAAGACCAATGAAGTCTTTCGACTGTTTGTGATGTCTGCTGTTCTGAAGCTCGATTCGAGTGCCATCAAGAAGCACTTCAAGGTAAGGAAAATTCGCTTTGCGACGGCTGACGAGTTGCTGGAGCAGTCGGGACTCGTCCCCGGATCGGTGCCGCCCTTTGGACGTCCGATCCTGCCATATGAGTTGTTTATCGACCCCACGATCCATACGAACGAGAAGATCGCATTCAACGCCGGAAGCCTTACCGATTCTATCATCATGACTGTCCCCCATTATTTGAAGCTCGCAAACCCGACAGAGCTTGCCTTCACAAAACCGCCCTTGCCCGATTCCCCAACATCCATGGACCCCCACTCATGATCCATCGCCTTACGATTCCCACGAAGTATGCGGGATTGCACGATATTACGAATGACGTTCAGGCTGTCGTGTCGCAATCTGGTACGGTTGAGGGGCTTTGTACGATCCTTATTCAGCACACGTCTGCGTCTCTGACGATTCAGGAAAATGCGGACCCCTCCGCGCAGCGCGATCTTGAGCAGTGGTTGAACAGGCTTGTCCCTGAGAATGATCCGCTTTATACGCACACGGCTGAGGGTGCGGACGATATGCCTGCGCACATCAAGGCAGTGCTGACTGCCACGACGCTGTCGATTCCGATCGATGCCGGCCACCTGGTGCTCGGGACGTGGCAGGGCATTTACATATGGGAGCATCGCTCGAAGCCGAACCCCCGAGAGCTGGTCATCCACACGACGTAGTGAAACCCGAAACTTTCGTGAACCCCGAAACATCATAGCACCCAGGCCTCCTCTCTCTGCTATACACTATAAACCATAAACCTAACAAAGTCAAGCAAAAGTTAGGAATTTGTTTATTTTTCGTAACTTCTTTGCTGGCCATGGGTTGCCGGTGTTGTTTTGATCCCGGGGTGAATTTTCTGCTGGTATCTGGGGGTTGCGGGTATCTTTGCGCGTGATCAGTTCGCTATACTGTTGGCTGGAGTTGTGCGAGATGGATTCGATCTGGAGGTGTGAGATGCCGAACACGATGCCGAACACGATGCTGAATACGATGCTGGTATCAGGATGTGTGCTGTTTTCGGCGGCGCTCGCGCGTGGGGATGTGTTTACGTGGGAATGTGACTCCTTTCCTGTTGAAGGGGGTTGGGGATTCTTGCAGGATTACTGCGAACCGGTAACGTGGGTCGAGGAAGGATTTTATGTACAGCAACTCGATATGAGTGCATGTCCAGGTGAGAATGAGGGTGCTCAGGATGTGTACAGAAATTCGATTGAAGAGTTCGTGAGCGTTGATGGGACAGATAGTTTTTTTATTGAGTTTTGCCTCAGCACAACGGGGGATCAAAGCGAAATTATCGGCGGCGCGCCTGCTGTACTGGCGACAGTTAATTCTTTCGGCTTGGATTACACCGCTACTGTTTCCCGCGACAAGGTGAAGCTCTTCCGAGATACGGATCTTCCGATACTCTTCATCGATGTTGTCCCTGACGAGCCTCACACGGTCCGACTCGAGCTCCTGAATGGACCGATCAATCTCTTCAGGTGGTACATAGACGGCGAGCTGGTCTCGAACGGGATTGCAGAGGGCGTATTTCCATCTGATAATGCGTTCATTGTTTGGGTTGGCCAGTCTTGGCAACTTCCTACCGTCAACAGATGGGATTACATTCGTTATGGGGATATTGCTGAGGATGGCAGCGGGGATTTCGATAGTGCGGATGGGGTTGGGCTTCGGGACTGGCGGTACTTTGAAGAGTGTGCTGGGAATAGCGGGATCGGCGTTGACGCGGGGCCGGGGTGTCGGTGGGCTGATATGGATGGGGATGGCGATGTTGATCTTGTTGATTTTGCGGGGTTTCAGGGGGTGTTTGGGGGGTGATGTATTTATGCTGTGCTGCTGGGAAAGCACTGGCGGACAAGCCGCCAGTGGCACCCGGCGCTTTGCTATTGATTTACGCGGTCTTGGT
>JAJRYY010000048.1 GCA_024275565.1 Planctomycetota bacterium | reverse complement strand
GTCAACTTCGGATGGCTGCGAAACTGGGATGCGACCGCCAGCGTACCGCAGATCGTCATCACACTCTTCAACCCAGGGACCGTTTTCGTGTTCTTGTTCGCAAGTTGGTCGGTTCTTGTCGTCAAGACGACCAACTCGACGCGCATGGGTGCAGTCGCGCTGTTCACATGCTTCCTCGTCGGGTTTGCTATCCTGACATACTTTGCAACCGTTCATCGTGGCCCGAACTGGGATTTCTACTGGTCGCAAGCAAGCTGGCCGAAGCATTAAACAAACCAAGCCGCGAAAAAACACCCACGCAGGAGTACTCAGTCGTCAACCGCCATCGCCCGGTCTGATAGAACAGCGTTACCGGACCAGGCGAAAGCAAACAGCGAGCCATGAACCAATCGAAGCGGAAAACAGGGCGATCGACGAATCGGAACAGTCCTGCGGACAACACCTCAAGCCAGACGACGCCAGTCATATTACGACAAGATTCGACATGTTGAATCCTGGTATCAAAACCCCATATTCCGCCGAAACAGGGATTATCGGACGGTAATCCACCCATGCGCGTCCAATAACCACTCGATTTCGCCATGCGGCATCAAACGCCGATATTCGCACAGATACGACCTCATCTTCGCTCTTTGCTTGTCCGAAAACCATGGGACAGACCGGGAATGCACTAACCAGAATGGTACTTACCGGGACGGTACTGGGAGACTCTCCAAATGGCGACGCAAGCAGCCGTGCATCCGAGCAGAGTGGCGGCAGTAACAAAACTACACGCCCATCCGCATAGGCATATTCTTCGCAGCGCCAGCCAGCTTTTTTCATCGCTCCCCCTGGGAACCTGGGTGGCGCTCGATCTGACACTGCTCTATATCGGACTATCCATAGGGTACGAGCTTTTCGTGGTTGGGCACTTTTCCCCAAATATGCACGCATCGCTTCTACAGGCGTGGGGGACGATGGGGGCAGCCATGTTCTTCTCAAGCCTCGTCTTCGGGTTGCACGAGCGCGAAACAGTCCACAGTCGATCCCGCATCCTCACACGACTCATGGTCACATGCGCCACCACGATCATACTCACATACGCAGTCGTTTATGTTCTGATGTACACCAGCATGAGTCGCCGCGTTGTGGGCTCTGCCATCGGGATGCTCATGGTGGTTGGCGGTTCGGTTCGCCTCTTTGCGTGCTGGGCCATGCACCGTGTCCCCCGGACGCTTGTCATCGTCGGACCAGGATCAGTCTCCAACTCACTCGTGCGTGCCTTCCGCAAGGGGTTTCTCGACCAGTATCGCCTGGCTGGTTATGTGGACGATTTGCTGGAGGCGGATGCACCCATTTACGGCGTCAAGCGGTTGGGCTCGACCAAAGATCTGGCGAAGGTCTGCGACAGACACGGGATCCAGGAAATTGTCGTGGGGGCTGAGGCTGCCACGGATCAAAAGGTCATGCAGTCGGTACTCCCCTGCCTCAGGCATGGCTGCCGGGTAACCAACGAAGCTACTTTTTATGAGAAAGCGACAGGACAGATTCTTGTCGATGAAATCACGCCCCACTGGTTCCTGTACGCAGATCTGCAGGTGCATTGTCAGCGACGCCAGGCGCTCAAACGGGCGTTCGACATCGTGACATCGATCGTTGGCATCATCATGACGATCCCGCTCGTTCCGATCATCGCCGTGCTGACAAAGCTGGACGATGGCGGTCCGGTGTTCTATTCCCAGACACGCGTCGGTCAGCGTGGGAAACCCTTCACACTCCATAAATTCCGGACGATGCGGGTTGGGGCTGAGTCGAAAGTGGCGGTCTGGGCGACAAAGGACGATCCGCGCGTCACACGCATCGGGCGACTGCTGCGTCGGACCCGTCTCGACGAGCTACCCCAGTTTTACAACATCCTGCTCGGACAGATGTCCGTGGTGGGTCCGAGACCGGAGCGACCCACCCTGGTCGATACGCTGACCGAGGAAATCGCCTATTACAACGAGCGACATCTGGTCAAACCAGGCCTGACGGGGTGGGCGCAGATCGGTTTCCGCTACGGGGCGTCGATCGAAGACGCCAAACGGAAGCTGCAATTCGACTTGTACTACGTCAAAAACATGGGCATTGAGCTGGATCTGATGATCCTGCTGCGGACAATGGGCGTATTCGTCCGCGGCGCCTGCTAGCAGCCTGTCAGACTCGCTACCCGCCTCCCCTACTGCACCGATCCGTCACCGTTTGCCTGGAAGCGTTGGATGGTTGCCAGGAAGCGTTGCAGGGGTGAACGCAGGTGCTTTGCTGATCGGGGGGGACGGCGCGGAAAGCTGCACCAGCCGGTTCATGCTGATGCACGCACCCGATCGCAAACTTCAAGCCCTGCTGTATTTCTTCTCCTGTAGCGTTGACCCCACACACAACCGGCGTACTTCTTAAGGTATGACACCAGGGCGTAGCTTGTTCTGGGGTACCTGATTATGGTACAATGATTGCCCGAAAACGCGGATTCCGGAAAGGGATGAACAAGCAAATGTAGAGGGGAAGTACGCATGAGATTTCCACACAGTTTGTTGTCCCTGGGTTGTTTTTTACTTCTGGCGGTTCCTGGTCCGATCTCGATTTCATCGGCGGGGGATGCTTCACTGGCGACAGATCATCTGACCATCGAAGTCTCACCCGGCGAGTTGCGGGGTGTCGATGCGGAGGGTGTGACGATCTGGCGGATTCAGACGCCCGCAGAATCAGAACCGGTGGTAACATCGACGGCCGACGGAGGCCTGCTGGTCGATGGGGTCGTTGTGTCGCGTCGCGGTGCAATCATCGCCGGATACAACCAGATCGACCAGTCGCCCGATGCATTCAGACATGACGGGGCGTTCAGAGGTGACGAGTCGTTCGGGGATGGCGGGTCGGTAGAGGTCGGCGGTCCGGTGGGATGTCCCTACTGGGAAGATGACGTCGTCGTCACGCCACCACCGGGCAGCGGTGCTGACACCATCGCCCCATTGATCGTGGACAGTTCCGGAAATGCCTGGATGATCAACAGGCGCCTCGGTTCAGGAAACGAATTATTGCGAGTACGACGATTCGATCGCGCTGCCGGCGTCTGGGGACCTCTGACGACGATTTCCGACACCACAACCTACGCCGATCAACCGGAAGGAACCATCGACGGCGATGACAACCTCACAATCGTGTTTCGCGACATCAGCAGTGGGTATCGCATGTACGCCATCCGCCACGAACCAGGGTCCGGCTGGGGTCCATTGACGCCGATTTTCTCGACGCCGTCGTTCTTTCAGGCTCTTGAGGTCGCCTCCGACGCAGAGGGCGACGTCGTCCTGATCAACGATTTTCGCCAGAACCAGGACACCACGACCGTCCGCAGTGTTTTCTACGATGCGGTAAGCGGAACATGGGGCAGTCCGGTGCAGGTATCACCTGACGGATACGATACGATGCTTCCCACGCTCGCACAAAACAAGGCTGGCACGTCGCTTTATCTCGTCTACCGGGTCACCGGTGGCGGTCCTGTGGGTCTTTATGGTCATCGATGGGACGGCGCTGCCAACGCGTGGGGACCGGCTGAGTATATCCCGGATTCCCAGACGCCGGGTTTCTCCAGCGTGGGCGCTTCGTCGCGATTTCCACTGACGGTCGGTGGTGATGGCGAGGCAACCCTTCTATGGCGGACGCGATCCCCATACACGGTCTATACTTCGCGTACCCAGGATGGAACGTGGCAGGCACCCCACGAGGTGCTTCCGCCCGGGTCATGGAGCACCAATATCGAGAACTTCGCATACATCGACTCCAACGCAGATGGCGACGTGATGGGTGCGATCATGCGATGGGAAGGTTTTGATGCCAATCATTTCTATACGTTCCGGTATGACCACGCGACTGGCTGGCGGGATGTTGAAATCCCATACACAAGCTCGCTGAATCTTGTGACGCGCGTGCGCGTAGTGTTCTACAGCGGTGCCCGGGCGGCGGGTACAGTCCTTGGTTCACAGGACGGACAGCGACAGCTTGTGTCGTTGAACTACGATGGTCTCGACTGGCATCCGGACCTGCTGGACATTCCGCAGGATCACGATGGGTATTTTCAGAGCATCATCGCCGATCGCACCGAGACGTTGCTGGTCTACCAGGCTGAGCATGGCGCCACCGACTTTGGCAACCTCGCGACCTGGCTGAAGAATACGGTCGGCGATCTCGACTGCAATGGCATTGTCGATATCAACGACTTTGAGAATTACCTTGATTGTGTCACCGGTCCGGGGGTTCCCACTGGTGTGGAATGTCGCGACGCCGATCTCGACGGCGACGGGGATGCAGACATCGCCGACGTCGCCATCATGCAGCGCGTGTTCAGTCAGTAACGCCGGTCTGCACAGGTGCGTTCGACGCGTCGGGGCTATTCACTGTTCAGGCATCGCAGAAGCGGTGTTCGAAGGGCGATGCTCAGGGCGATCCCACAGGACAAAAGTGCGACCATCGCGACAACGGACAGGAGCAGGGTCATGCTTGCGATCGGGACGGATTCGGGGTGGTCGATGAGTCGTGGGATCACAGCGATCAAAGCTGGGATGATCCCGGAAACGAGACCAGCCACAATCAGGATCGCGTTTTCGTAAAAGACGATCTGCCCGAGCGCGCTCCGCGTGAAACCGATGGCTTGCATAAGCCCAAGCTCGCTGCGGCGTTCCCATACATTTCTGAGCAGGATGGCAGCAAGCCCGATCGTCCCGAGCAAAAGCCCGAGTCCGCCAAGGGTCTGGAAGGTCGAGAGATAGGTGTTCTGAACAGCGAAGTAAGCTCGGAGGCGTGTGCTGCAGGGTTGGACGTCCAGCCCGAAGCGCGTGAGATCGCGTTCTAACTGGGACGCCAGGTTTTCATCTTGCACACGTTGTTCGCCCATGGCGTCTGGTTTCAATAAGAAAAATCCATACCCGCTGATCGATGGGAAGAGCGTTTTGAAATGCGAATCAGCCACTACAATCTCGTCCTGAAGGACACTCTCTTTCAACAGGGCGACGAACCGGAGGCGGACGTCACGGTTTCGCTCATCCTGGATCACGAAGTCCTTCCCGAGACCGCTGTGGAGCTGCCACTTGACAGCCGCCTCGTCGCCGATAACTGGAATCGCGCCGTCGTCGAAGGTTGTGTGAAGGAGATGCCACGGGTTGGCACTCAACTTGTCGAAATGTGTGTCGAATTCGGCCTGTGATGTCGCGCCTGAATCTACCATGGTCGCGGAAAAACGGAATCCACCTTGCTCAATCGTGCGATCTGTCGCGCCGAGGATGCGCGGTTTCTGCGGGAGGTAGAGATTGACGCAGCTTGCAGATTCCCCGGGGCGTAAGCGGTATTCGGAGATGCGCGTCCGCTGAAGATGTTCAATGGATATGTCGGAGAGACCGGCAGATTCGGCGCTGTCGGGGTCCGATATATCATAGGGGATCGGTGTCGTTGCTTCCGCGAAAAGGGTGAATCCACCCGTGCGGGCATCGGTGATTTCCGGGTCGATCCGAAACGCCTGCAGGGCGATGACCAGGAAGGTCGCAAAGGCGATAAGCGTCATCGTGAGCAGGCTTCGGAGCGGGTGACGGGGGGCGTTGCGACGTGCGAGCGTGATGCGTGTTTTGAGACCGGAATGGGTCGGCCAATCGGTTTGGCGAGACAACCACTGCGATGAAATCGCCAGCATCGTGACCAGGGCAGATGCACCAGCCAGGAAGAATGCGACCGGTTGCGGGAATGATTTCAAGAACACGGGCGCGACCGAGAACAGCACCGTACTGACGCCGGCGATGATGACCACGCTACGTCGGCGGCGATGGGACGTTTGCTGAACATCGAGTGCCAAAGTGGTGACATTGTCCAGAAGTCGATTGACAGGCAACCTGCTGAAACCGCGGATGGACCAGGCGATGGTGATGGCTGACTCTAGGAGTCCGGACACGAACCCGAAGAGGAGGGCTTGCGGGGTGATGTGAAGTTGAAGAAGCGATAGATTCACGGCGTCGGACCACCACGATCCAAGACCAGCCAGCATAACCCAGGCATAACCAGCCGCTCCAGTCAGCCCGATCCCCGACCCGATACCTGCGACCACAAGCCCTTCCAGAATCAGCAGCAGGCTGACACGTTTCGGATGAAAACCGAGCGACAGCAGCAGCCCGACCTCAGACGCCCGCTGCTCCACACCGAGGCGAAACAGCAGTGCAACCAGAATGGCGGCTGAGACGATCAGGAAGAAACTGAAGCCAATGAACAGACCCGCAAAGTCGGTACTGCCCTCAGCCGCCTTCAGTGCTCGTGTGCGGACATCAGTAAACGCCAGGCCGAGTTTCGCCAGCGGTAAATGGTTGCGGAGACGTTGCTCAAAATCACGGGTGAACGCTTGAAGCGGTAGATTGTCCGGAGGAGATATCCGGAGGGACGTCACGCGTCCGAAACGATCACCATCGTCCGCCCAGAGACGTTGTGCATCCTCGAGAGAGACGAATGCCTTCGGTGTAGCGCCATACTTGTCCCAGTAGTCCTCATCGCGCTGCTTGACGCGTTTCAGATCCATCGGAAATGGCGGATCCCAATCGGCAAGGTTCTCAACATCTGTCACACCCTCATACGTCGGCGTGAAATGGGGATCGGACGCCGCCCCTGAGAGACGAACGACACCGCGCAGGGTGAAGGTAGATGCGCGGGTTTCAAGTTTTTGCATATCACCAGTGACATAGTATGACACCATGATACGGTCGCCGATTTCCGCTTGAAGGGCATCTGCGGACCATTCATTCAGCAGAATGTCGCCACTGTGCAATGCTGGTGCAGGAGATCCGTCGCGCAAGGTGAATCCTGCGCTTCGCACACAGGCAGCATCGACGCCGGAAATCGTGGAGTACGGTATGCTTGAATCACGATTGGGTACCGCGATCTCGTTGGCAAGATAAGTCAGGACAGCACCCGCCTCGACGCCCATGGAATCAGCCACCGTCCGAATAGCATGTTCGATCTCCGGGTCGATCAGAAACCGATCACTCTCGACGGCGACATAATCATACAACTCGCTTGATCGTACACGAATCCCCACATCATCAAACGCTGTAGACGCTCGCAACGCCTTCGCGAACCCATCCTTCTCAGCCACGCCGGATACCACAATGGCGTTGACGAGTCCTTCCCGATCCAGTGCAGCTTGAAATTCGCTGAGCGGTAAATATGCGATCAGCGGCGTACGCGGGCTGGGCTTCAGGTCGAACGACATCGCACCCGACGCAGACAGAATAGCTGACACCGGTCGCCGGACCGTACGCACCACCTTCTCCGAACGTCCCAATATCGTCTCAGGAGAGATGTCCTGCGGATTCTCGATTTGCAGAATGAGATCATCGCCCACACGAGCACCCACTGCATCAGCAAGCGCATCATTGATCACGAAACCGCCAGCCTGCATCAAGGGCACATCGGACAAATCGTCGGTTTGTGTCGCAAGTTTCCACAGCTTGAAGAATTTGGAGTTTACGCCGCGAACGCTGACGTTGTTGGCCCTTGCACGCGTGTCAGCCTGCACCGCCTGTCCCCGGAGCATGATAAGCGGCGCGAAAGCAGCCTGATCGCCCATCACTTGTCGTAAATCGTCAGCCATCGCCTCACGCACGAACCGAGGCGATTGCAAGGCGTGCGTTATCGGACCAAGCCTGCCAAGGGCGGCATCACGCAGACTTCCACGCATCGAGTCGCCAACGATCATCGCACCCGCGATGGCAGACGTAGCCGCAGCGACGCCGAGCATGACAGCAAGGTGCATACGCCAATGGTGTCGAAGATTGCGTTTCAGGAGTCCGGAAAGCGACATGCCCGCCCATGATACTCAAATACGCGACTTTCCAATACCAACCCGAGACCATGAATCCGGATCAGCACCTGAATCCGGTTCAGCGACTAAAACTGAATCTGCGCATAAAACGAGCCCCGTGCTTCTCGGGGAAGAAACACGGGGCCGTCAAAAAGGGGACACGACAGCTTCCATAATGTTCATAGGATTGGAAACAGCGAGAATCAAGCAACTTTAGAAAAATCACAGTTATTAACCCCAATATTGACCAATATTTAATCCACAACGTCCGATTTCACTCTCAAAGGCCTGAATTAAAGTCCGAATGCAAGATTGCCCCTGAACAAGCAATCGCGAGCATGTCACCCGGCGAGCGTCCGTTTTCCGAATCCCAGGGAATTTTCTTGACACTCAGTTTCGCTCAGATACATTTTACCCGATAAGTTAAAGTCGCACTGTGCGCAACCGTTGCTCGTTTGCCGTTGTGTCTCTTGATAGGGAAATGCAATGAAAAAGGCATTTGTGGGAATGGCTTCTGTTGTGGTATGTGTCGGGGCTTTCGTCGCAGGGGTACCGGTCCTTGCCGGGGACACCAATTCTGTTCAAACCGTCCCGAAACAAACGCCTGCTCCTTTTAAGGACCACTACGTTGTCCTGGTGGGCCCGGTTAAGTTTTTCGCCTTCACGTCCGAACGCGTGACTGACTATCGGGACAAAGGGTTCCAGTTGCTTGTGTCCGAACCGGTGACGCTGCCAGGTCAGGACTCCCCGCTGCAAGTAAGGATCGCGGGCAACAATACCCCGCTGAATCAGGGCAGTGAGTTGTTTCTCGGCGACATGATCGTAAGCGGAGCAATCCAAAGCACTGGAGGTTCATCTGGGCTAAGGGATTCCAACGGCAACGTAACGCTCCTCCGCAGCGGCGAAACCGCCATTGTGGTCCCAGCCTCTCCTCCAGGTACGGCTGCTGAGGAAGAGGATCCACCAGTTGATCCGTGCCGAAGCTGCGTCACGATGGCCGCAGCTGAATGCAACTACGGTGTTAAGAGCGTGACATGCAGTGTAGTATCTGGAGAAACACCGAGTTATTCGTGTGCGTTCGTTTGTTTCCCTGAACCAGCTACGCCACCCCCACCGCCGTCAGGAGAAGGGGAGTAGAATAATTAGGCTTTGTTTGGGACTCTTTCTTCGAGCTGTAAATCCGTCGTGCGTGTTCACGGCGGTCTTGGATGATGGTTCCGTCGGGGTTTCCTTGTCGTTAGGGTGTTTTTGCGTGAAGTGAAGCATCCCCAACGAAGCTCAAGGACGCCCCGATTTCGTGTATCTTTACACCACCTGTCGCCCGGCGATCGTCCGAAATTCCGAATCCCGGGGAATTTTCTTGACATTCAGTTTCGCTCAGATACATTTTACCCGATAAGTTAGAATCGCACTGTGCGGCAATCGTTGCTCGTTGCTCGTTGCTCGTTGCTCGTTGCTCGTTGCCGTTTGTGCCTCTAGAAGGGAAATGCAATGAAAAAGGCATTTGTGGGAATGGCTGCTGTTACGATATGCGTCGGGGCTTTCGCCGCAGGGGTGCCGGTCTTCGCCGGGGTCACCAAATCTGTTCAAACCGTCCCGAAACAAACGCCTGCTTCTTTTAAAGACCACTACGTTGTCCTGGTCGGCCCGGTTAAGTTTATTGCCTTCACGTCCAGCGAACGCGTGACTGACTACAAGAGCAAGGGGTTCCAGTTGCTTGTGTCAGAACCGGTAACGCTTCCAGGTGAGGACTCCCCGCTGCAAGTAAGGATCGCGGGCAACAATACCCCGCTGGATCCGGGCAGTGAGTTGTTTCTCGGCGACATGATCGTAAGCGGAGCAATCCAAAGCACTGGAGGTTTATCTGAGCTAAGGGATTCCAGAGGTAACGTAACGCTTCTACGCAATGGCGAAACCGCCATTGTGGTTCCAGCCCCTCCCCCGGGTACTGCTGCAACTCTCACATGTCCAGAGTGTGCCGCGCTGGCCATGAGCACTTGCCCCTACGGTGTTAAGAGCGTGACCTGCGGGGGAGAACCGAGTAATTCGTGTGCGTTCACTTGCCTCCTTAAACCAGCACCGCCACCCCCGCCACCGACAGGAGAGGAGGGGTAGCAGGGTGGTGTAGTGCCTTGGAATTACTGACCTTTTTGGTTCCGAGCCGTGACCGTAAGGGCGCGGTTTTTATAGTGACAGCTCCCTTACGGTCACGGCTCGGATTGACAACCGCTGCACAACATACCCACCTATGAAAGCCGGCCACTGCGGAATATTGCCCACAATAGACCGAGTCCGAGAATGGCTGCCACCAGATACCCGACGACCCCCAGCGTCTGGAGCGAAATACCGAGGATTTGCGTCTCATTCTGCGAGCTGAGCACCAGCGAGCTGCCGATCACGATCCCCGCGATGACGACCGCGAACGCCAGACGGTTGCTCGATCGGTCCAGATCCCGTCCCAGCGATTCCACGTTCTCATGGCGGATGTTGAGCTGCCACCGTCCCGAAGACACCTGACGCAGCACCTCGCGCAGCTGCTGGGGTCCGGATTGCAGGAAATTCATGAGATGCCAGGCAGTCGCACCCCCCGCGCGTAGCACGCGCTTGGGAGAAAGCCTGCTTCGGACCATGGTTGCAATGCGTGGCTTGATCATGGCCGTGATATCAAGGTCCGGATCGAGCTTCAAGGCTACGCCCCACACCGTCGCCAGAGATTTGATCATCAGAATCACATCCCTCGGGACGGTGACGTCATGGCGTCGTATCGTGTCAGCCATCTCGGTGAAAATCGTACCGACATTCAGGCGTCGCACGGGCTGACCATGGTATTTGTCGAGCATGCTCTGCAGATCACGCGTGAGGAGTTTGCGGTCTGTGTGGCTTGGAATGGCGTCCATCTCAGCCAGTGCATCCGCGATCATTGGGACATCCCGGTTGACCGCCCCCAGGACCATGAAAAGCAGGCTGCCCGCCAATTCATCGCTGATGACGCCGAACTGACCGAAATCCACCAGGCCGATCCGTGCTGGCGGGGATACCAGTATGTTGCCGGGATGGGGGTCGGCGTGAAACGTCCCTATCTCGAAAAACTGACGCAGATAGAGGTCCGTCAGCCGGACCGCCAACGCTTTCCGGTCGAATCTGGACTTATCCCTGTCGATGGCGTGGAAAATATTCTCACCGTCCAGGGCTTCCATGGTGAGGATTTGAGGTGTGGAATGACTCCAGATGACCTCCGGGATGGATATATTTGCCTCGTCCTCGAATGCATCGTGCATCCGCGCGGTGGTGGCTGCCTCGTGTAGAAAATCAAGCTCACGCATCAGGGTGCGCTCGAATTCGTCCACCAGCGTTGTCGGATGGTAAGGGCGTGTCTCGACGACCCATTTTTCCATCGCCTCCGCCAACCACCGCAGAAGCTGCATATCACTACGCATTTCCTGCTCGATACCGGGTCTTCGCACCTTCACCACGACAGCCCGCCCGTTCGCCAGTGTCGCGCGGTAGACCTGCCCAATGGAACCACAGGCGATCGGCGTCTCCTCGACGTCCTGGAAGGCATCCTTGATGGGCGTTTTGAGCTCGTCAGCGATGATTTCTTTGGCTGTGTCCGAGGAGAAAGGGTCTGTGCGATCCTGCAGGGTCTGTAATTCGGTGAGGATGTCCGGTGGAACGATGTCTGGACGGGTCGCCAGCATCTGGCCTAACTTAATGAATACCGGACCCAGTTCGTTTGCGACGCGTGTCAGGCGTTTTCCGACGTTGGCAGGTTGCTGGGAACCTTTTTCGCTGGAATCCGCGGTCCGGCGCAACCAAAGGGGTACGAACCGCCCCAGATCGAGCTGATCGACAGTATGCCCGAATCCATGCTGCGTCAGGACGCGGGCGATATGCTGAAGCCGGTGGAGGCTTTGGACGCCTCTGGTAAGCCTTGTCGGGTTCATAGTCAGCTACTGCCCCTCCCGGTGCGTTTAGACGAGCTTTATTGATGGTCGTTGATGCTCATTCTGCTCAGGATACGGTTTATTTCGGATGACAGCACGTCCGAAAATGTTCACAGTTTCATAATCGTTGTGTTTTTCGCGTGCTAAATGGTCTGTCCCGGTCGAGAAAAGGGGCCTGTAATTGCTTTAAGCTATTGTTATATAAGGTCTTATGGCTTGCAGCCCAGGTTGTGAATCGTGTAGAAAAAAAGCTCAGGTTCACCCTTGAATTGGCTGGTCGAGTTCGGTATAAAGGGACGTGAGACGGAGGAGAGAGTTGCAGGGTGGTATCGCATCCAATCAATTGATGAAGTTCCTGAGAATCTCCCCACTTTCCGTGTATAATCGCAGACAGGCCGTGTATAATCGCAGACAGGCCGTGTATAATTTCAGGCCTTGTGGCAGTTTCGTTAGCCTTGGCTGTGCTGTTTGGACGACAGTTTTTGTTTGAACCGCAGTTTTGTCTGGACTTTGGTTTGGGTGGCCGTGGTTTCAGTGGTCTGGTCGAGGATTCGTCGTGCCTGTGCGTTTGACCCTGTGATTTTGGGTCCGGGGGTGGTCGTCGGAAGTAGATTTAGGTTGACCGGCAAACGTTGGGTGTGTACGATGATCCGACGGTAGAAAATGGGCGAGGGTGCTACCGGGTCCGATTTGCCGGGCCTGGGCTCGACGTTGGGTCGCGCACTGCGTAAGGGATTTAAAGGAAGCAGGTTCTCCGGTCTTTGTGAGGTCAAATAGGACAATTATGAAAACGTCAGCTTTTCACAAGTCGTCATTGTACGCGATGCTCTTTACGGTATGCCTTGGCAGCTTCGCAGCTGCTCAGACGTTCACAGTAGATATCTCGACCCCGGAAGGCGACAGCAATGTCTCGCCTGGGGAGGCGTTGATGTTCGAGATCACGGGTACGCTGTCTGCGGATGGTGGGAACCTTGGGTTGGCGTTTTTCGCGTTCGATCTCGAACTTGATGGGCCGACGCCAGTGGCCTTGTCGACTGCCATGGTGTTTGATACCGAAGACGGCACGGTCGTCGACAGCTTCTCAAAGCCAGAGGGTTACAGCATTGACTTCACAGGTACACCTGTCGGTGACGACCTGATCCAGCTTGGTGGTGGTCAGAACACGATTGGTAACGACCCCTTGCAGGATCCGATGGTTGATTTCCCGGACGGTATGGTGGCTGAGAACGTTGCTCACACAACCGAGGTTCTCTTCTCCGGTACCATTACGCTTCCGGAAGATGTCACAGGCGATGCGACCTACACGCTTCGGATCAAGCCAGGTTCGCTTTTTGCAAACTACATCGATGCCGACAATGGCGACGGGACTTACGACGTTGAGCAGGTATCAAGCACCATTATCGGTGGTGAGCTGGGTATTGTGGTTCAGACCTGTCTTGCTCCCGCGAGTGTTGAGCTTGTCTATGCAGGTGCTCCGGGTGCAGACTCACCTGTGACATTCCCCTGCCCCGGTTACATCGATCCGCGTCGTGAAACAGCAGCGGGTACTGCCGGACTGGATACTGTGACGCTTGTCTTCAACGCTGAGGTGGTGGATGCCGGTAGCGCGTCTCTGACAGAAGCGGCTTTCACGGTTGTCGAAAATTGTGGCGGTGGTGCAGCTCCGACGGTAGCGATTGTGGATTCAACGGTTGACGAAAGCACTGGTCGCCACGTTGTCACCCTGCAGCTCAGCAGTATTCTGACGCTCCAGGAGTGGACCACGATTCAGGCGGATGTTGAAAGTCTTTGCGGTGGCGTTGCGATCACAAACACCGGTGATGCGGGTGATACCGATCGTCTCGACCTGGCATTCCTTCCTGGCGATATTTCGCAGAACGGGCGTGTTGACGCGCTTGACCTGCTCCGTATGCGTCAGAAGCTTGGCGGAACCTGTACTTCGGCTTGTCCTTCCTGTAATGGTGACGATGATCCGTACTTTGATATTGCCCGTAATGGTGGAGCGACTGCCTTTGACCTGCTGGTCTGGCGTCAGACTTGGTTTGGAACGGGTCAGTCTACGCAGGCGTGGCAGGGTGTTCAGACTGCCTGCTCGCGTCCATAAGCTGTAGCGTACGACATTCTTATTGGCCCGACCGGGGCCTAGGTATCGGTCGGGCCGATAATACTCACCCCTCGTTTTTGAGAGGACGCTGGGGTGGAAGGGTGGTAAGTAAGAGCAGTAAGGGAGAGAAGTTTTTGGGATAAAGGCTTGCCTTTTCCCAGTTGAGAGAGAAGAATCGGGAGAAGAGTCGTACCGGATGAAGAGACGTACCGGGAGAGAGGAGAGAACCATGTCCTGTTTGAGAGGTTCCCTCAACACATACAGCTGAAGTAAGTGGATACCCTTGGTGGTGTGCGTTCTGCTTGGCTGACCCGAATGATATTTAGTTGTAATCCTTGAATCGTTCTCCGGCGAGATGTCTTTGTTCTGGGGAGTTGGGTCTGGGTGTAGGAGAGAGGGAAAGTAGTATTGTTTTTGGGAGAGGGTCGTTCCATTCCGTTATTGGACATTCGTCCTCGGATTGCGGCTCGATGAACAAAATTTGTTAACAGGTGTTCCAGTCGGATCAGGTTTTGGGAGAAACCGCGGACTGGGAACCGAACTTTGGAGAGATGGAGGCTGTGGAGATGCTGAAGCGTTCAATTTTTGCTATGACCTTGGTTGGATTTATTACGGCTGCTGCCAGTGCTGAAGCTGTGATTCGTGTAGACACTGGCGTTGATGACGGAAATGGGAATCCGTGGGGTATTAATGTTGCTCCCGATGGAGACGGTACGGCGACAGCCACCATTTCTGTCGAGAACACAGGTGCCGGCGAGTTTGGAATTGGTGCTGTCATTCTTGATATCGTTGCGGATGCGGGTTTGGGTTTCGACTTTGATTTCGTTTCTCCCCTGACTGCTGATGATGGCGACTGGTTCTTTGATGAGGGTCAGGCTGTCTGGGGTGGAGCTGCTGAGACCAGTCCTGCTCGCGTTGCTCCGGGTGAGACGCTTCAGATCGGTACAGTGGCACTCAACATCGCAGGTGATACTGCCCTTGGTTCCGCCTTTGCCTTCTCACTCGGTACAGCGGACAGCATCCTTGCCAACGATGTCGATTTTGGTGCGATCACTGTCGCAAGTGGATTCGACACGACATTCACGGCTGTCCCCGAACCTGCCACGCTTGCTCTGCTGGCGATCGGTGGTCTCTTTTCACTGCGTCGTCGCAGCTGCTAAAGACATCGAGGACGGTTTTGCGTAGTTCTTAATGTTTGATACACAATACGGGGCGCCTCGGCGTCCCGTATTTTTTTGTACCTACATGTCGTTTGTTGTGGGTCTGCGTTTTATTGCTAACGCAGTTTTTCTGAATACACTTGCAACCCAGAAGACCTGGCATTTCTGAAGATATTCCGGTTTTCGTGATGTGGACTGACCGTCTGTCGAAAAGTGGTCTGACCGGCTATCGGGATGTGGACTGGCCGGCTGTCGAGAAGCGGTCTGGCCGGTTTCCGGGAAACGGTCTTGCATGTCGGAAACGCATTGGTTGGCTTTGGTCGATCACCCATACATGAGCAATGTATGGAAGACACAGCTCTTTTTGGAAGGAACGATGCTATGAACCATTCGTGTTTTCTTTTGCGTGTTATGGGCATAATTTTCGTAGTGCTGGGATCGACCAACACATTCGCACAAGTCTCCATCAGTTATACACCGACAACGCTCGACCCGGACGTCACCACAGATATCACCATATCTTTGACCAACAATACCGGGTCTGATTTTGGGATTGGCGCCATCGTCATCCAGTTTGAAGTGCCGACAGGTCTGACGCTGAGCGACGCTCGCTGGTTGAGCGGTCTGGATGACGCAGGAAACTTTCTTATCGGGACGACCATTCCCAGCAATGTGCAGGTTCTGATCGATGGAGCCACTGGCTCGGTTCCGATCGCAGATGGCGAGACGCTTGCAATTTGCCGGTTCAGCGTCTTGGCTGACGCAACCCTCGCTGGCACGCAGTCAACGCTGGTTGTATTTCCCGACGGTCCGAATTCTGCGATTGCTGAGGACATAGACTTTCTTGAATACGAGGTCGATTCGGGCAGATCCGTCACTTTTACGATCACCGGTCAGTCGGACGATTCTGGTTCCGGTGGCGATTCCGGCGATAAATCCGGCGGTGGTGGCGACGGCGGCGGACAACCGGGCCAGGGTGACGACTCAGGTGGGGCTGGAAATGACTCAGGCGAAATAACGGATGGTGATGGTTCCGGTGGTGCCATGGACGACGGTATGGGTTCCGGTGGCGTTGGTTCGGATGACGGTGGCTCGGGGGGTGACGATTCTGGCGAGGTTGTTTCCGACGATGGTGGCAGCACCCCGCCTGCAGATGGTGGTGGAAATGGCGACGGCGGAGTAAATGACGGTAACGGTTCCAACGGCGATGGGGCGGGTTCTGTAGACAACGGTGGCGACGACGAGAACGGCGATTCTCCCAATGTTGGGACTGGTGGACGTCCAGCCGGACCATGTGGTGTCGGGATGATTCAGGTCGGGGTCTTTTCACTTTGCTTCATGTCGGTTATGAAGCTACATGGAAAGCGCCGCTGGATTTGTCGCTGATTGTCGCGTCAGGCGGGCGCATTCATAAGAGTTATAGAGGACCGGGAGGTTCCTGGGATGCCGCAGACCCACACACAGTTCTCAGTGTTTTCCGTCAATCGTCCATGGGTGTTAGCGCAGGTCTGTCGTGCGCTCGCCGAGGCGAAAATTAACATTGTCGCACTCACCATGATGGACGCCATGGAGCACGGCGTGATGAGAATCGTGGCTGCCGACGATTCCAAAGCGCGGGCAGCCCTCCAGAAGATGAACTTCACGTTCACGGAGCATGAGGTTCTCGCAGTTGAAATGCCGAACAAACCGGGATCTGCCGCAGAGGTGTGCGAAAAGCTGGCGGCTGCCAAGGTGCAGATCAACTATATGTATTGCAGCACAAGTGGTGGAAAGGCGATCGCCATTTTTCGTGTTGATAACATTGCGAAGGTCGAAAAGGTTCTTAAGAACAACCATCGGACAAGTCGCGACACAACGGTCAAGAAGCGTCAACCCGTACGCAGACGGTAGCGGCTGTCTCCGGGGCATCGTTGCGAGATCCGTTGGCAACAGTGTCGCTGTAGAGGTAGTGTCTGTGTAGGGACTGTTTCTCTCCAGAGGCGGTGTCTTTCCAGAGGCGGTGTCTGAATGGAGGCTGTGTCCGAATAGCGGTTATCGATCGCCTCCTCAGGTGGGTTCCGGGCGTGTACGCCAGGTGTTTCGTTGGACACGCCCGGGGGGTGGAGCTGATGGCGGTTCAGCCAGGGTACAAAATGTTGCCGTCGGACCGCCACCGCCTGAAGGCGATCCGACAGCTTCGGAAATCGGACGTGGTTCTCGATCGCATCATCGAAGACCGGGGGCCGTGTACCCTTCGCCCGCGAGGTGACGGTTTTTGTGCGCTTTGCAAAGCGATCATCTCCCAGCAGATATCGACGCGCGTGGCCGACGTGATCGAGGACCGATTTCTAAACCTGTTTCCACGGCGTCGACCGGTCGCAAGGCGTCTGCTTGCGATGAGCGAAACTCAACTCCGAAGTGTCGGTTTATCGGGCCAAAAAGTGCGATACATTCAAAATCTGGCGGGTTTTGCTACTTCCGGCGCTCTGGGCTTATCGCGGATCGATCAGCAGAGTGACGACGAGATCATCGCGTCCCTCACGCGCGTGAAAGGGGTCGGCGTATGGACGGCTCAGATGTTTCTCATCTTTGTGCTGAACCGTCCGGACGTCCTGCCGGTCGATGATTTCGGGCTTAAAAATGCAGTCATGCAGCATTATGGACTAGCCGAACTGCCCAGGGCGGCAGAATTGCACCGCATCGCTGAATCGTGGCGTCCATTTCGAACATTCGCCACCTGGTACATGTGGCGTAGCCTCGACGAACCGACCGATGCATCCCGGTAGCGGGAGGATTCAGCTATCCTTGCAATGGTTGATGCGTTGCGTAAAGTGACGAAGTCGACCACCCTTTGAGTCAGGGACATCAGCGTCAAAATGCCAGGAAGCGATCACCAGAACACAACGCAAGCAGCCCATTTCTCACTGACTCAGTACCGGTCAGCCATAGGGTCTGTGATGTTTGCTCCGTGGCGACGGAGTGGGGTGTGGATGAACGAGTTGTCTTCCCGGGGGATTGCACTTGTCGTCGCTTTCCACACGATTGTGGCTGCCTGCGTTCTGACGATTCCATCGTCGTGGACCTGGCTTGCGGGTGTGGGCATCGCTCGTGGGGCAGAACACATGACGACGGGTGGTCTGCAGCTCCCGCCGGTGACGCCCACTCAGGTTGGGATCGGGCTGGCATTATCCATCTCGATCTGGACCGTCCTGCTCCTGATTGTGTACGGTGTGTGCATATGTGTGGCTGACCTCGCGTATTTTCGCGATCGCGGCGGATTTCGTCTGGCTGCACGACGCGTTGCATGGTCATCGGTATGGTTCGTCATATGGGCGGTCATGACACTCCTGCTCAATCTCGAACGTGGCGGAAAATTCATCCAACCGGCTCGCTGGCCGATCGGCGAAACATTCGAAGCCCGAAGCCGCCTGCTGTCACTCCTGATCCTGTTTCCGATCCTGTGGGCCGTCGGGCTTAAACCGCCTGGCAGCGACGCCAGAGTGTCAAGACGCGGCATTTTGACACTGTCGTATGCGGTTCTGTTCTGGATCCTCTGGGCTGGCGTCTGGCGGGGAATTCCCTGGTTGTCCATCGAGGCATACACAGGATGAAACGCACGCATCGCAAGGTTGAAGATACAGGGCAGGTCATCGACGTTCAGCGCAGCATTCGCTGGCCTGCACGTCTGCGCCTGTTGCTCTTCATGATCTGGATGACGTTTGGCGTTTTTCAACTCGGTACCCAATCGCTGGACCATCGCCTTGCCCGTTGGTGTTGGTCCGTCTCAAATCTATGGAATACAGTGGCGAAAGTCGCCGTTCAGTCAGGTGCAGTCGATGGACACATCGACGGTGAACGTGCGACCGTGCAACATGCCAGCGTTCACAGCCTGGCCAATTCCCGATATGCAATCGTGACGGTTTCGGACTGGCAGCGATCTGAAATATCCATTCTCGACTGGGACTACCGCGTCATGGGGAGGTTTCGTCGACGCACCGAAGACGCAACCATGGTGAAGCAGAAATGGCGAGGGTTCCAACCGTTGACGCATCTTTGGCCTGTCTACGACGCACACAGTGCAGGAAGGCTTGAGACACTGATCGGGTTTGCACCGATCCACTCAGCCAAAGTTGCACTCGGTCGATATGCCTACGTCGCGCTCGGAAGCGAGCAACACGAGTTGCTGTTCGTTTGCGACATCGACACCGGACCCCGCATCCCGGCTGTCCTGATCGGAATCGACGATAACAACAACGATCGGTACGAGGATATCGTTGTGCAGGAGGTGACCAAAACAGACAAACGCAAGATGGTCGGAAAAAAACCGCTCGTGGTGTTTGAATGGGACGAGATGCAGAAATGCTTCGTGCCAAAGGTATCCCAGGAAACCAGCTTCATTCGTTACTGGTGTTCATCGCCCAGCGACCGAGAGTATGTTCCCATCGACACCTGGATCGATAAGACCATGGTGGACCGGCTGTTGAACAAAGCGGGCACGCCCGTGCTGAACAAGGCGGGCACGCCCGGGCGCAGCGACTGATCGGGGTGGTGACGCACCTCTTTCGAAGCAGGGAAGACGATGAGGCGTCGAAGAATCAGGTTTTGGAAGTGGAGTTGCTTGTTGATTCCTGGGTCGCCCGTCGCTGCTGAACCTGTTCGAGCAGGAATTCGTATCGGCTTGCTGCGTCGTGTAGGTTTCGCGTCATTTCATCAAGATGAGACTGAGCGGCTGCGATTTGTTGCTCGACTCCGGGCAATCTGGATTGGAGCTTGATTTCGGATGATTCGGTCGCGCGCACGCGCTCCGAAATCTCAGCACTGACCTCACGGATGTGCTCTGTTTTCCGTGCTACCTCACCAACTTCCATTTCCACCTCGCCAGCTTCACGCTTCACTAGATCCAGGCATTGCTCCATTTTGCTTAGACTATCTTCCATGTCTCGCACTTGTCCGAGACACAGATCCCGCAACGTTGCGAAGTTCCGTTCCACGCTTTCAAGTGCAACTACCACCTGGTCCTGGGAATGCCTGGTTTCACGATCCATCGCCTGTTTCGCATGGAGGGCAGACTCGGAAATGGCGACGCATTGCTGATCGGCTTCCACCATCGCAGCCCGCAGCGCTGCTTCATGCAACTCTGCCTGCTCGATCATGGCCTGCATTTCAGACGCCTGCTGTTCGGATATTCTTACGACATCTTCTGACGATTCTTCTGTATTTTCGGACGTGACCTGAGCAGTCGTACTCAGATCGGTAGTTGTACTCAGAAGCGACATTGTTTCGCGGAACGCTCGCTCGACATGTTCGACATCGACCGTCCGACAGCCGGCACCATAGGCAAACACCAGGGCATTGTCCGCCAATCGATTGATGACGCGGGGAACGCCCTCCGTCAGCTCGCAGAGACGCTCGATGGCAGGGTCCGTGAACAGGGGGTCGCGCCGCGCTGTAGCGAGGGATATCCGCGATTGCACATAGGTGGCAGCCTCACCCATGGACAAGGGCGAAAGTTGCCTAGCGTAGTAGATGTCCTGCCGCACGCCAGCCATGTCCGGGTCCGATAATATATCCGCTATGGCATCCCGCCCGAAAAGGATGATGGCAGGTCTCTCCTGCCCGGAAGCCCCGGATCGCCCCATCGCGAACAGCGCCGTAATCGCTTCACGCGCGTAGGACTCGGCATGATCGACCACCAGGACCACGCGCCTGCCACGAGCACTCAGACGCCGATACGCCCGTTCGACGCGACGGCGGGGGCTTCCTGAGAAGACCTTCAGCCAGCGTCGTCCAACGAGTTCCCGGTCGATGATCCGATAAAGTTCCGAGGCAGATTTCGGACTTCCAGAGAGGATGCACACATGAAAGCGGCGACGTGGAAGATCCGCCACACGGGAGGCCAGCAGCGTCTTGCCAGCACCCGGTGGCCCCGAAATAAGGACAACGCCCCGGTTCTGATCGACACCATAGCGGATAGCAGCCATCGCTTCCTCGTGCGATGGCAACGCCACATAGGTCTCCGGATCGGGCGCGTCTTCAAACGGTGGCCGCTTGCATTCGAAAAAGTTCAAATCAAGCATATCATTTGCACCAGCCGGATTCCCGCCAGACTCCTGACGTCCGGCTGAGAAGAATTTTCCAAACTGAGAAGATCCCCAACTGAGAAGATTTTTCTCGGACCTCGCATCTCTTACGGATTGCAGACGTCTACGGGTTGCGGACGTCCTTCTTGCTCGG
>JAJRYY010000047.1 GCA_024275565.1 Planctomycetota bacterium | reverse complement strand
CCTCATCACAGAGAACAACGTATGGTCATTTCCGGTGCAATGTCAAGGACAACCAATAGGACGGCTGCACGGCAGGGCAGTGGATACCGTGCAACCGTCTTCAAATCAAGACTTTACCAATGCCCCCCCGAGCGGTTGTTACGCCGCATCAAACTGGAGCTTGAACTTTGTAAAACAAGACTGCTGGCGCTGAAAATCCCGCGCCAAGAGTCAACAGGCTTATTGCCCGTCGCGAGGATCAAGCTCTAAGACGTCAGGATCGATGATGATCACGCCACCACCACCACCGTCGTCCGGGCAATCCCCGCCACATGGACCAGCATAATGCGCTTCATTCGATGAGAACTCAGCATACGCGGCTTCTGCAGCCGACATATCAGCATTATATCCGGGGTGGAAGTTTCCTGTGTTACCTGGGAAGTTTTGGACGTATGGGACAGAAGTTGCGCCCATGGATAGCGGCGAAAGTCCACTGCCTGGGTCGCCGGCATCGAGAACCTCGACTCCACTGCCACCAACTTGTGTAAATGTAGCCTTCCAGATAAGCGGCAAGACGCTATCGAACGTACCACCGTTGTCGAACGTCTTCGTAGCGATAATTTGCCCCCACGTCTGGCCTACAAGGTCAGACAGCTCGATATGCACATCCCATAATTCGTCGGGAATGTTGTTGTCGTTGTAGGTGACCGTGATCGGCGTCACGCTGACCAGGCTTATACCCTTAAACTTGACACGGGTTACTCCGACATCCCCGATCTGAGGCGTGTTCGGATCCTTCTGGCGGCGGATCGATGTATCCGCGTTGGGCGGAAGACCTTGTCCCTGCCCCGGTCCAAAGGGTTCACCAACCAATTGTACCGTGACGTCCAGCTCGACCGATCCAGTACCGAAAAACCCTCTCGGGATTTCCAGCGGGAGGCTGGATCCGGCAGGGGTTACCCAGTAATCGAAAATGGGTCCACCGATCTGGATGGGTCTAATCTGATGACCCAACTGACCATTCTGGGTACTCCCAGTACCAAACTGGGCACTCGCAGTAGATGCCACAAACAGGACAACGACTGAGAAGATTCCCTTCCTAATATTACTCAAACTCATCAATATGACTCCTTTCAATCAGCTATGCGTAAACATAGTGCTCGATAAGACGCTACTGCCCGTCGCGAATCGGCGAACCATTCACCGACATCCGCAGCTCCTTAATCATTGAAGCCCGAATTTACAATATGTCAAGCATAATCCCTACAAATGGCACATGTGCATCTCGACATGCGCATCTCAACGTGTACCTGAACACTGCGGCAAAATCCCCGCTTTCAACCCCAATATCACGATTCTGCACAATTCATCCAACAGCTCGATAGCTGCTGAGATTTCATATTGGCATCACGTTTTGGGGTGTTGACATCACTTTTTGAGGTGATCGTCGAGGAAATCGGAGAGTTGCTGGTAGAATTTGAGGCGGTTTTTCTCTTTTCGGAATCCATGCCCCTCATCTGAAAACACGAGCAATTGGGGGGTTTGCCCCCTGGATTCGAGGGCATCATAGAGCTGACGGGCTTCATACACCGGGACGCGGGGGTCATTCTCCCCATGAGCGATAAAAACCGGCGTTCGGATCCGATCGACGAGGTAGATCGGGGAGATGGATTTCAGAAATTCGGGGTCGCTGAGCGGACCATACTCTGCCTCACGCAATTTCCTGCGGTACGACTTGGTCCGCTGCAGGAACGTCTCAAAATTGACGATTCCGACATAATTACACGCGGCTCCGAATAATCCGGGCGCCTGCGTGATGACAGCCATCACCATGAATCCGCCATAACTGCCCCCATAAGCAGCCATCAGCCCGGGCTGAGAATAGCCATTGTCGACAAGCCATCGAGCGCCAGCCACACCGTCTTTGACGCTGTCCATGCGTTTTTTATAGTTATCCATCTCAAGGTATTCAGTTCCGTAGCCACTGCTTCCGCGGACGTTGGGTGCAAGTATGCCATACCCGCGGGAGAGGAAATACTGGTAAAATGCCGAGAAATAGGGCCGATATTGACCTTCGGGACCGCCATGGAAACTGATGATGAAGGGGATGGCCTGTCCGCGTTTTTGCCCCGGAGGAAGGTAGAGAAATGCGGGGATTTCAAGACCATCATCGGAACGGTATCGGATGAGCGTTGGCAGCCGGAACTCAGTGACATCAATGCCCTGCGTGTCAGGGGTCGTGATTGCGATGGGCGGCGTGTTGGTTTCGCCCATAGGCCAGCGGTAAATGGTACCCGGCGTTTTGGCGTTGTTCATGGAGAACAGAAGCGTATCGCCCACGAATCGGACATTCCCAACGATGCCATCGTCCATCGTGGGGAGCGGTAACGGGTTGAGATCAGGGACGCTGTACAGGCGCAGTTTCGCGTAGCCATCGATATTGACGACGACTGCCATGTTTTGACGATCCTTACTCAGCAGCGCACCGTCAAGCTCATTCTGGTTGAGCTGGGGCAGCGCCGGGCGGATGCCAAGCGTCTCTCTGTCGATCTCGAACAACTGCTCACGGTCAGTATGAAAATTGGAAATAACATACACTTTTTTACCGTCCGGTGAGTAGCCAACGGCGCTGAATGACCATTTCCCCTCGACGGGCGTGAGTGATCGTGGAGCGCTGCCATTCAGGGGAACCTCATATAGGCTGGACTGGGAGGCAGACCTGTATTCCCCAATGAGGAGCGTGGATCCATCGGGACTGAAGTCCTCCGGGTACCAATAACCCGGTTCGTTCCAGACGATGCGAGATATTCCAGTGTCAATTGAATACACATAGACATTGAAGTTGGCTTTGTCCTTTTTGTTCGCCCGGTAGGCGAAGGCAGACGAATCTCGATTCCAGACGACGGATCCGAACACAGTCTCAGGATCGACGAGCGTGTGTTGCAATTTGCCAGTGGCGGTATCCATCAGATAGATGTCAAATTGCTCGTTTCCACCGGGGGCTGCTGTGATGGCGAGCCATTTGTCATCAAAGGATGGGGTATATCCCCCTATCCCATCTGCGAAATCGGTCAGGTTTTCCGGGGTCGCAACACCCGGCCGCCGGGAGAATAGCTGTCGGACTCCATTCTGGCGTTTCAGGAAATAAAATGTGCCATCTTCGGCGAGGACGCCTCTGCTGGGCCAATCGATTTTGACGAACTGTGCGAGGGTCGCCTGGTTGGAGCTGGAACGCCAATGCCCACTCGCAGCGCAACCGAAACTGGTGATGAGGGTGAGCGCGGCGGTCAATCCGACGGCAACAAAACGCCTGGTAAATATCATCTAAATCGATCTCCTCTGACTGGCTTCCCCGAGTGGTCCCGGTGGTTTCCTCTGAGAGGATACCCGTGGTGGATATGTTCGCAAGAGTGGGTTATGCCTGCTTTGGTGCAGGCAAGAACCATGAAGCCATGTTGCGGAGCATTGTTTTTGCGTCTTCCAGGATCATATACAGGCAGGGGATGGCGACCAGGGTGAGGACGGTTGCGAAGATCAGTCCACCCGCAATCGAAATGCCCATGGGGATCAGGAATTGCGCCTGGAAAGACGTTTCAAAAAGCAGGGGCGCTAGTCCGAGCACTGTCGTGAGGGATGTCAGGATGATGGCACGAAGGCGGGATTTTCCACCCTGGACGATCGCGTCGAACACCGGGACGCTTTCCGCCCTGCGATGGTTGATGAAGTCGACGAGAATGAGGGAATCGTTGACGACAATCCCGGTCAGGGCGACGAGTCCGATCATGGAGAGAATCGTCAGAGGATAGCCCATGACATAATGCCCGCCGACGGCGCCGATGAATCCGAAGGGGATGGCTGTCATGACGATCAGGGGTTGTACATAGCTTTTGAAGAGACCTGCGAGAATGACGTAGATGAGGAGCGATGCGATGAGAAAATCCCGCTTGAGCGAGCTGATGGACTTCTTAAACTCCTTGCCCTGCCCACCGAATTCGATTCTCAACCCCGGATTATTCTTTATGAGGGCGGGAAACCCCTCGGCGAGTGCGGTTGATATTTCATCGGCATTGCCCACAGCCTGATCGACGTCTGCAGTGATGGTGATGGTGCGTTTTTGGTTTTTCCTGCGAATTGCGGCGTAGGCTCGTCCTTCAGTGAGCGATGCGACTTCGGTGAATGGGACCATGATATTATTGGGGGTTGCGATCCACATGGACTCGATGTCGGAGATACTTTTTCGTTGCGATTCAGGAAATCGCACCATGATTTTGACGTCCTCTCGTCCACGCTGAAGCTTGCGCGCTTCGAGTCCGAAAAAGGCACCGCGCACCTGGGTCGCGAGAGACTGGGTGGTGAGTCCGAGTGCCCGTCCGGATTCGAGCAGTTCAATTTTCACTTCGCGGCGTCCTGCGTCAAAATCATCATCAACATCATAGACCCCTTTGAATCTGGAGAGTTGTTCTTTGACGATTTTGGTGATGTCAGCCAGTTGATCGACTTCCCTGCCGCTGATTTCGATCTGGATGGCTGCTCCGCCCGGTCCTCCCTGAATGCTTCCGAACTTGAGTGCGTTGATTCCGGGGATGGTCGCTCCGACAGCACGCAGTTCGCGCAATATTTCCTCACTGGTGCGGTTGCGCTCGTCGGCTGGCTCTAGTTCGATGATGAGTTGCCCGACGTGGGATCCCTTCGCGCTCTTCCCACCTTCAATTCCGTACTGTTCGCCGAGCACGGTAAAAAGCGAATTCAGCTCGGGGAGATCGAAGGCTGCCTGTTCCATGATGCTGACAGCTGCATCCGTCTTGTCGATGGGCGTCCCAACGGGCAGCTCAATGCCTGCGATCAGCGTTTCGGAGTCCATTTTTTGTATGAGCACCAAGGGAACGCGTCCGCCGAGTACAAGTCCCACCGCAAGGATCAAGACCGCCGTGAGGGTTGCCATCGTCACATATCGATACCTCACAGCTTTCCGCAACAGGCGTTCGTAGTTCTGCAGGAGCATCCGTTGAAGAACATATGCCTGGACACGTCGGACGTGATCAGCCACTCCTCTTGCCAGCCGTTTCGCCTCATGCGGAGGTTGAATCGTCGTGCGCGTAAGGAGGGCTTCTGCGTCGGGTTCAGGTTCTCTCTTGGCTATGCTGTCGTATGTTGCACGATGGGCATTCGGTTTCAGACCAGTCGCCAGGTGCGAAGGCAGGACGGTGAGCGCTTCGAGGAGTGATACGCTGAGTGCGACGGTTGCGATGACTGGGAGTACGGACATAAAATCGCCCATCTGCCCATCGATGAAGAGAAGGGGGAGGAATGCGACGATGGTGGTTGCGATTGCACAGACGACCGGCCAGGTAACGTCCTCAGCCCCCCTGACTGCTGCAAGGCGAGGTTCTTCTCCATCCTCAACCCGGGTGTAGATATGCTCGCCGACGACGATGGCGTCATCCACGAGCAGACCCAGCACCACAATCAAACCCAGCATACTGACAAGGTTCAGCGAATAACCGAAAATCCGCATCACAATGACAGTGCCGAAAATAGAGAGGAGTAGTCCGAACATGACCCAGAATGCGACACGCCAGTTCAGAAATGCGAGAAGCGAGAGAAATACGAAGACAAGTCCCCATAACCCGTTGCGTTTGAGGAGGTCGAGACGCCCTTCGATGAAGCGTGCGAGGTTGGTGGAGGTTTTGAGGTTCCCGATGGCAGGGTAAGGATCGTTGTATGCGTGTTCGTAGACCTGCTCGATTTCGTCGTGAATTCCAAGCATAAGTTTCGCGCGGGCTGCCCAGTCTCGTTGCAGGGGTTGCCTCGTTTTCCCTGCCACGAACGCCTGCACCTTTTTGGATATTCCGATCGCATCCTGCGTGGGCGTTTTCAGGACTGTAGCAGTCACTGCACTCATGGCCTGGAATCGCGAGATGACGTCAGCATCTTCGTATCCGTCGATGACCTCAGCGATCTCGTTGAGGCGCAACGTTTTCCCCGTCAAATCGCTGCGCAGGATAATTTCACCGATACCAATGGCTTCGTCACGCTCGCCAAGCGTGCGGATCGAGACGTTCGCACCCCTGGTTTTGATCTCTCCGCCAGGAAGGTCAAGATTGGCGTTGGCGATCGTGACCGCTATGTCGGGAATCGAAAGTCCGTATTCGATCAGATGTTCTGCAGGGATTTCCACGCTGATTTCTTCCGGAAGCTTGCCCCGCAGAAAAACGTCAGTGATTCCGGGAATCAGCAGGAGATCGTCGCGAAGGCGGTCCGACATACCCTGAATCGTGCGCTGATCCAGCCGGCCATAAAATGTGACGTTGATGACCGGAAGTTTGGGTTCGAATTTGCTGACCTGGGTTTCTTCAGCATCATCGGGGAAGTCGTCTCGCGGGATGGTGTCGATGGCTGCCTTGACATCATTGACGACCTGATCGACATCATTCACATCGCTGTACATTTTCGCGGAAATCGTGCAATAACCTTCGCCAATTTCGGTGGTGATATCCTCGATTTCATCGATGTCTTTGATCGCTTCCTCGATCCTGACAGCAATACCCTTCTCCACCTCAGCCGGGGTCGCACCGGGATAAACCGTGGTGATGGAGACCGCAAAGGGAGTGGACTCGGGAAACATCTCGCGGACGAGGGTAAGTCCGGAATAAACACCGCCGATGATGAGTGTCAGGGAGAACAAACCCACCAGGACAGGGTTATCGACGCTGAATTTCGGGAGCGACGTCATGGGCTGGTATCACCGCCGCTGGTATCTTCGCCGTTGTCTTCATCGCCGCTGTTTTCACGCGGAATGGCGATCTTCGCATCGTTGATGGCAGCGATGTCGGAAGCGTCGGCAACATTGCGTTCGTCGCCGCCCGTGACCGCATGGGTGCTGCCATCAGTGCGTATGTCGACATCTGCGACAGTGATCTCAGCGCCGTCGGTGAGTATGTCCAGATTCGAGACGATAATACGGTCGCCGGGCTGGATGTCGCCGGTGACGATGGCAAGCGTCTTCTGGAATTGATCTACCCGGATACTCCGCTCCTCAGCCCGATCATGTACCGCGACAAACACATGGTCATCGATGATCGCCCCGCGCGGAACGGAAAGCACCTGCTCCAGATCCGGTCCTGTGACGATCGCACGCACAAAATAACCAGGAGCAATCGGCGTATCCTGCTCAGCGTTGTCAACTTCGACATAGGCTTTATAGGTGCGGCTGCGGGTATCGACAGCAGGCGCAATCCTGCTGATCCGACCATACCACGTCACATCTGGGCGACTTTCAACATTCAGGACACTCCTGGCGTCTATGGCGACGAAAGGTCGGGAGGAGGCTGGCAGTTCGATGGGAATCTCGATGTGTCGCGTGGACATCATGTCGAGGATAGGGCCGCCGATCTGGACGCGATCACCAAGATCGACGGCGTATTGCTCGATCTGCCCGGCGAATGGCGCTTTGACGATGCATCGGTCGATGTTCAAAGTCGCCAGCTCAGCATCCGCAAGGCGACTGTCCCGTGTTGCTTCCAATGCTGCACGGCGCGAAGGGAGCAGATTGATCTGATTGAGGATATCCTGAGATTGTTGCCGACTTCGCTGATATGCCAGCTGCGTCATATTGCATTCAGACCTCGAGGCGTGCTCATCCTCAAACAAATCTGCAAGGCGCGTCATCTCCGAACGATTGATCTCGACCTGGCGATCAACGATCGAAAGAAGACGCTCCAGATTCGTTTGTTCCACGTCCAGCCGTGCAAGCTGCGCTTCAGCATCCGCACGAAACGCCTCCGCACGATGCAGTTGCTGGACATAATCGCGAGCGTCAATGCGGGCGAGAATAGCACCAGCCTCAACAAAAGATCCGTCCCTGAACCCGTCGGGGATGTCAACGATGACGCCCGAAACTTCGGCGCTCACTGTCGTCTGGCGATCCGCCCGTGCGGCGCCATAACCGGTGAATGTACGCGGGATATCTCCATAAGACAGCGCAAAAACCTCTACCACGGGCGGAAGACTCGGCGAAACCGTCTGCTCCGCTTCAGGCTTCGTAGCAACGAGTTGATACGCACCCCCGAGACCCAAGGCCATCACCACGATCATGCCCAACATGGAACCCAGAACTCTCATCGCCTCGCCAACATCTTATCGCTTCATCCTGCGCTGCAGGGTTCACATTATCTCGTGCTGTACGGATCGCCTGCGCTGTACTGATCAATCGCCTGCGCTGCACAGATCATAAGTCACCAGTCGCGAATCCCGTGCGGCTGATGTGACACTGCCGATACTTCACTATACTCACCTCACATGCGAAAGGCCAATTTCCACGGATTGACATGGGTTCCGCCCAGCGACTAGGATGACACCGTTGACGCCAACAATTTTCGACAATGTTTGAGGTATTTTTACCATGTCGCTAGCCACGTTCAATCTCAAGAAATGGATCGAGGAACATCGGGACCAGCTCAAACCACCGGTCGGACTCGTCCCGGTCTGGAAGCACGCAGATCACCAGTTCATGGTCTCGGTCGTCGGGGGTCCGAATGTTCGCAAGGACTACCACATCAACCCAACCGAAGAGTTCTTCTATCAGCTCGAAGGGGATATGACCCTCAAGATCATCGAAGATGGTGTGCGGCGCGACTTAAGCATCCGCGAGGGCGAGGTTTTCCTGCTCCCCGTCGGGGTCCCACATTCGCCGCAACGACCAGCGAACACGGTCGGATTGCTCATCGAGCGACAACGGCCAAAGGGGCAGAACGATCACGTGGTCTTCTACTGCGACGACTGCAACAAAGTCATTTTCGACAAATCCGTACACATGACCGATCTCACGCTGCTCAAACCGATCCTCGAAGCATTCTGGGCAGATCCCGACGCCCAGAAATGCGAAAAATGTGGTGCGAGACTCCAACCACCACCAAAATAGCCAAGGAACAATACAGCCAGGAGACCGCAACAGCGGAAACCGCATACCCAGTCCTCCCACGAGCATGATCGCTTGAAAATCGACATCCACACACACATATTACCGGAACGCTGGCCTGACCTCGACGAGCGCTACGGATACGGCGGGTTCCTCCGGCTGGAACACCACAAACCATGCTGCGCACGCATGTTGATCGGCGACAAAAGCTTCCGCGAAATCGAATCGAACTGCTGGGATCCCGGAAAACGCATCGAAGAGTGCGACGATACGGGCGTGGACATGCAGGTGCTTTCGACCGTGCCAGTCATGTTCAATTATTGGGCGAAACCGGAGGATACCCACGATTTATCACGCATCCTCAACGACCACATCGCCGGAATCTGTCGCGAGCACCCCGAACGCTTTATCGGACTCGGAACGCTTCCCATGCAGGCTCCCGACCGGGCCATTCAAGAGCTGGAGCGCTGCGTAAACGAGCTGAATCTTGCGGGGATCGAAATCGGATCGCACATCAACGACTGGAATCTCAACGAACCAGCTCTCTTCCCCGTATTTGAGGCAGCCGCCGACCTTGGGGCAGCCGTTTTCGTGCATCCGTGGGACATGATGGGCAAGGATCGGATGAATCGCTACTGGCTGCCATGGCTCGTCGGCATGCCGGCTGAAACATCCCTGGCCATCTGCTCGATGATGTTTGGGGGCGTCTTCGAGCGACTCCCGAACCTGCGCGTCGCTTTCGCACATGGCGGCGGATCCTTCCCCTGGACGATAGGCCGCATCCAGCACGGATACAACTGCCGACCGGACCTGGTGGCCATCGACAGCAATATCAACCCACGCGACTACCTCGCAACGCCGGATGGTCATCCCGCGAAATTCTTCGTCGATGCCCTGGTCCACGATGCCGATGCACTTCGATTCCTCGTCAAACTCATGGGCCCACAGCGAATCGCCCTCGGCTCCGATTACCCATTCCCGCTCGGCGAACAGCGACCCGGAGCGCTCATCGAATCCATGGCTGACCTCTCCGAAAATACCAGAAGTCTGCTCCTTGAGGGTGCTGCCCGAGAATTTCTCGGAATGGATTAAGAGTTTCTCGGCATGGATTGAGGATTTTTCGGCCTGGTTTGAGAATTCCTCAGCCCGGATTGAGAAATCCATCGCCTATGGTATCTTCCCCACATGCAACCGAGTCAGCCCGTGACAACAGATGAACTCCTTGCGAGCTTCGTCGACGACGAATCCTTCGCGATCGGGCTGGATGAAACCGATGCCCTGAAACACCATCGCGACCGCTTCCACATCCCAAAACGCCCGGACGGAAAAGACGTCATATACCTCGCGGGCAACTCCCTCGGATTGCAACCCACGACGGTCCGCTCCGCCATCGAGCAGGAGCTTGACGACTGGTCCAGACTGGCGGTGGATGCCCATTTCGACGGAAAAAACCCCTGGTACCCCTACCACGAGATGTTCCGCGAATCCGCTGCCCGCCTCGTCGGAGCAGTCCCCGGCGAATGCGTCATCATGAACAGCCTGACCGTCAACCTGCATCTGATGATGGTCTCGTTCTACCGCCCCACCGAGAAACGATTCAAAATCGTCATGGAAGATGGCGCATTCCCTTCCGACACCTACGCAATCAAAACGCAACTCAGGTTCCATGGTTTCGACCCGGCTGACGGGCTGATTCTTCTAAAACCGCGCGAGGGCGAGCATACGCTTCGGACCGAAGATATCGTGCAGACCATAGAGCGTCATGGAGACGAAATCGCCCTCGTCATGATCTCCGGCGTCAACTTTTTCACCGGGCAGGTCTTCGATATGCGGCAAATCACGCACGTCGCCAAAAATTGCGGCTGCGTCGTCGGATGGGATCTCGCACACGCAGCCGGAAATGTCCCGCTCCGCCTGCACGACTGGGGTGTCGATTTCGCTGCATGGTGCAATTACAAATACCTGAACGCGGGTCCGGGCGCGGTGGCTGGCTGCTATGTGCACGATTCGCATGGCCGAAACACCGATCTGGTTCGCTTTGGCGGATGGTGGGGAAACGATCCGGAGACGCGCTTTAAGATGCACCTGCTACCCGATTTTCATCCGCGCCCTGGTGCAGATGGCTGGCAGATATCCAACCCGCCGATCATGGCCATGGCACCGGTGAAAGCATCAATCGACATATTTGACGAGGTCGGGATGGACGCCCTGCGCGAAAAATCGCTCCGACTCACCGGCTACCTGCAGTTCCTCCTCGATCGACACACCAGCCACGCCTTCGAGGTGATTACACCGCGCGAACCAGCCGCACGCGGATGTCAGCTTTCCATCCTCGTCCACGATAAACCCAGAGATCGGTTTGAAGCATTGCAGAAACAGGGCGTCGTCAGCGATTTCCGCCAGCCAAACGTCATACGCGTCGCACCCGTACCACTATACAACACGTTCCGCGACGTCTGGACCTTCGCCCACACACTCACCAAGGAGCTGTGACCGTGTCTCATCAGGATGAAACGTTATCCCAGCGTAACTCTGGCTGTGCAGTCTTGGCAGGATCCACCGTGCTGACCTGGTAGGGTCCGCTGTGCGGACCATTCATAGAGAGGACGTTCGATCCAGAAAACACGGTCCACAAAGCAGACGCCATAGAAACCCACGCAGAATATAGAATCAACCACGGAGTAGATCAGTAACGATGGCAAAACCAAGCAATACCAAATTCACCATTATCGGTGCAGGGTTGTCTGGCTCACTCATGGCACACCTCCTCGGACAGGCAGGATACAAAGTCGATCTCCACGAAAAACGCGGCGACCCCCGCATCGGCTTGTCCGGGCGCCCAAAATCGATCAACCTCGCACTCTCCGTACGCGGGCTCCACGCCCTCGAAGTCGCAGGCCTCAAAGAGGAGATCATGCGAGATTCCGTCGCCATGCCAGGACGCATGCTCCACGACGAGGCAGGGAAACTCGGATATCAGCCATACAGCAACAACCCGGATGAGGCGATTCATTCCGTTTCGAGGATGGGACTGAACATCGCGCTCATCAACGCAGCCGAGCGAAACCCCAACGTAAAAATCTATTTCAAT